>JBBADN010000188.1:0-3281 GCA_041656455.1 Sphaerochaeta sp.
CCGTGATGATCTTTCGGGCGTAGGGACCAGCTGGATCTTTAATTCGGGAAATGATCGTCTGGACGGCAATTGTTCCCATTACAGTCGGATCAACGGAGAATGTTGTCAGTGGAGGGTCAGAGAGCGTTGTAAAATGATCTTCGTCGAAGCTAACAATCGAGATGTTTGCTGGTATTTCTATTCCTTGGGTTTTGAGCTGCTGAATTAGTCGATAGGCACTTTCACAACTAACACATACATATGCCGTTTCTTCGTTGCGGGGGAGAGTTAGGGCGATTGCATCCCCCATCTCATCGGTATTGTGGATTACTAAGTCACTATCAAATTCAATCCCCTGTTCCATAAGGGCTTTATAGTACCCAAGGTAGCGATCCATGATGACTGTTGAATACATCGGATTACCCACAAAAGCGATGTTGCGGTGTCCAAGGGAAAGGAGGTGGTTCGTCAGAACATACCCCCCATAGACGTTATCGCAAATTACCGTATCGAGGTGATGCTGCTCCTGGGAGAAGTCAACAAAGATTGTTGGTAGCTCTTCAGTTAATAGCAGTTTTACGTAGGAGGGGCGGAGCTGGCCAAGAATGATAATTCCATCAACCTTATTGTCTTTTAAGAGATGAGCCATCGTCCCAGTTTCTTCATAGCTGTGGTCAATGACTTCAAGAATTGCGTAGTAGCCGTTGGCGAGTAGTTGTTTGCTCATCTCCTGCTGAAGGCGAAGGGAGGCAGAATCGTTACGCCCATAGCGTTCACTCACAAGGATTCCAATATTGTGTGTCTTCCCATCACGCATACCAGTGGCACTGGTGTTTTTCTTAAACCCCATCTGCTCGGCTGTAACTAAGATTTCCTCTCGAAGCTTATCGCCAACCCCATCTTTGCCTCCAAGGGCCTTGCTTACCGTGACGGTACTAACACCAAGGCGAGTAGCGATATCTTTCATCGTGGTGGGTTTTTTCATACGTACAGATAGTATCATACCTTCTTGGAAGAAAAAACTCTCAAACGCTTCTTGATTACGAGCAGAGTTAATATATATATTAACCATGAGTGATGGGGGTGTAGAGATGAATGGAATCAATACGTTTATTAATCTTTCTAAGAACTACTTAGAGAACGCTGAGATCAGAAAGTATATGTTTCGGGATGAGGTTTCTCAGAAGATATTAGCAGCAATGGAAGTGAAGGGTATTACGAAAGCTAGCCTTGCTAAGCTGCTTCATACGTCAAAATCGAACGTCTCGCAGATATTAAATGGGAATCGCAATCTTACAATTGATACACTTTGTGAGATCTCCATGGCATTGGGTATGAATCCAGTCTTTGAGTTTACGACAAAAGAACGCACCAATAATATGGGCTAAATTCTACGGACCTAAGGCAGTAATAGGAATAACGTGTACTCCGCTAGGGAGGGTAAAAGCAGCACTGGTTAGGCCGCATACTATTCCAAGGACGGCTGCTGGTCGTTTGAACTCCGCATTCAGTTTAATGAGCTTCTCTGCAGCTTCATCGATCTGGTGAGCTCCCAATACGATAGCAAATGCTGCCCATGTCCTATTGGGTAATGCAACGATCGCATCGATTTCATTATTTCCATAATCTTGATAGTGATAGAGCTCCCCGCCAAAGGAGTTGGCATAGATCCGTAAGTCTCGAATACAGAGTGCTTCAAAGAGAAGTTCAAATGTCTCGATATCGTTGATGAGCTGATTCTCTTCAGTGATGCCTAAGAGGGAAGCGGCAAACGAAGGGTCGGTGAAGTGGCGCTTTTCACCCCGTTTGCTTCGAAGGCGAGAGATGGGATTAAATGGGCTTTGATTCTCAAGTAGGTAGAGGGCATCGAGGAAATCAAGGTAGTTTGTGATGGTATCCTCATCGACACTCTTCCCTTCAACTACGTGCATATCTTTTTTTAGCGCAGCGTTGCTTATCACTCTACTTTCATTGCGGGCTAATGCACGAAGGAGACAGTATAATTTTTCTTGGTTGCGGCGACGATCATCAACTTTTTTAATCCCTTCATCGATGATGGTAGGAAGGTGCTGAGCTATTTGGGGAGGGTCAACACCGATATTTTGTGGCCATCCTCCGCGGAGAATGAGGGTGGCGAGTGTTTTTAAGCGTACGTCATCGATCATCGTCGATGCCATAGATCCTTCCATCAATGCGTTGAGTGAAACAATCCCACTGCTATCCCCCGATTCAAATAAAGACATGGACCACATCTTCAACCGACCAAACCGTCCCGCCCCTGAGTGGAAGTATTTCTTTTGGTCCGCTTTCATCGAACCAGTCAAAATGAAGTGCCCCGTAAAGCCCAGTCGATCTACTGCCATCCGTACCCCATCCCACAGTGGAGGGACTTCTTGCCACTCATCAATGAGCCGGGGGTGTTCGCCTTGCAGGATGAGTGAAGGTTCAAGGGTGGCAAGTGCGCGGTTTTGGAAGTTTTTCCCAGGATCGTCCACAAAGAAGGAGCTTTGAGCGTACCGCTTAGCAGTCGATGTTTTACCACACCCCTTAGGGCCTTGGATGTTCACTGCTCCAAAGGCTTGAAGATAGGTGGGAAGGATCGAATCAATAATCCGGGTTAGGTATTCGTTCATCTGGGCCTCCTTCTTTTAAAAGTATAGACGATGATTAGCCTCATACAAGCTATTCGGTGATATTTATTGTTTAAATTCGGTGGTATTTATCAAATAGTTTGTCTTAGATGTCAATTGAGCAATTTTCTTAGAATGTATAAACATACGCCTTGGATAGGGCTTATCACCCTCTACTTGTTCAAGAACGCCCTTTCCTCTATGATAGTCTCAATCCTTTGAGTGGATATGGTAGGTATATATATGCAGATTCGGTTGAACAACTTGAAAAAAAGTTATGGCTCGCTTCACGCCGTCAACGGGATCAGTTTGTCCATTCCCTCGAATCGAATCTACGGCATCATTGGAAAAAGTGGGGCGGGTAAATCAACCCTAGTTCGCCTGATCAGCCTCTTAGAAGAACCCGATCAGGGAGAAGTGTACTTTGATGATGCTCGGGTTGATAACCTCGATAAAGAAGGCCTCATCGCCCGCCGAAGGCGAGTAGGGATGATCTTTCAGAACTTCAACCTCTTTAGCAGTCGAAACGCAGAGCAGAACGTCGCCTATCCGCTGGAGATTATCGGCACTCCCCGTGCTGAAATTAAGACGCGTGTCGCTGAACTCTTAGAGCTTGTTGGTCTTGGTGATCGCGGCAAAGCTCCCATCTCCACCTTAAGTGGGGGGCAGAAA
>JBBADN010000189.1:0-3263 GCA_041656455.1 Sphaerochaeta sp.
CCGAGGATAATCGCTAAGATCGTCCAGGCGATCATATTTCCTGGTTGGCTCAGCATTCCGCCAAACGCCCCAGCAACGCCATTAGCATCAAGGCCAACAAACGTCCCACCGAGGGTCTTAAAGAAGTAAGAGACGAGCCAGCCAGTAACCATCGCATAGAAGCTCATTAAGACGTAGTTACCCGCGATAGCGACGTGTCCATACCAATGCCACCCTTTCTTTTCAGGGGTGAGGGTCTTTAAGGACAGACCGATGTTTTGTTTACTCGCCCGGCCGATCGCCAGCTCCATCACCATGACGGGAAGGCCGAGGATGACCAAAAAGAGGAGGTAGATCAACACAAAGGCGGCGCCACCGTAGCGACCGGTGATAAAGGGGAATCGCCATACGTTGCCAAGACCAATGGCACAACCAGCCGAAAGGAGAATAAAGCCCATTCGGCTTCCTAAGGTTTCACGTTTCTGTGAGTGACTCATATGATAAACTCTCTTACTCTTGAATTTGTATCGATTTGATACATCTAGTCAATTCTATGAGTAAAGTCGTTGAAATTGCAACATAATTATGCAAATAAAACTTGTTTCGTTGACATATGCGCCATACATCGGCAAGATACGTACAAGAATTATTGTCGAGGTGGGGATATGAAGAAGAGCGCTCTTGCAACGTACATTGAAAACCATGGAAGTGAGAATGAAGCGATGGTGGGATTTGTCGCTAATCTAAGCGTCGTTTCCGCTGCTGATCCAGCAGTTGCTGCGCGGATCGTCAATGAATTACACGATCAACGAACCCACTTGAAGTTAATCGCAAGTGAGAACTACTCCTCCCTTGCCTCGCAGATGGCGATGGGAAACTTGCTCACCGATAAGTATAGTGAAGGCTACGCGTTTCACCGTTTCTACGCCGGCTGTGATAACGTCGATGCTCTTGAAGATCGGGCGAGTGAATACGCCAAAGAGCTCTTTGGCGCCGAGCACGCCTACGTTCAGCCCCACAGTGGCGCGGACGCAAACCTCGTTGCCTACTGGGCGATTCTTAATACAAAGGTAACTGTTCCTTCATTAGAGGCGATGGGAGTTACCAACCCCGCCGATCTCAGCCAAGACGATTGGCAGAAGATTCGCCACGCAGTGGGGAATCAGAAGCTTCTTGGCCTTGATTACTACTCAGGGGGACACTTAACCCACGGCTATCGACAAAACATTAGCGCCCAGATGTTTGATGCTCACTCTTACGCAGTGGATAAAGAGACGGGTCTTCTCGACTACGATGCAATCGAAGCACAAGCGTTAGAGCTTAAGCCGTTAATTCTTCTTGCCGGCTACAGCGCCTATCCTCGGGCGATTAACTTCAAGCGCCTTTCAGAGATCGCTAAGAAAGCGGGTTCGGTCTTCATGGTTGATATGGCACACTTCGCCGGCTTAGTTGCTGGTAAGGTCTTTAGCGGCGAATACGACCCCGTTGCGTGGGCGGATGTCGTTACGACGACGACCCACAAGACCCTTCGCGGTCCCCGGGGTGGAATGGTTCTTTGCACCCAAGAGTTCGCTGAAAGTGTTGATAAGGGGTGTCCGCTCGTCCTTGGTGGGCCACTCCCTCACGTGATGGGGGCAAAAGCGGTGGCGTTTAAAGAGGCACTTGATCCGAGTTTTATCACCTACGCCCACAAGATCGTTGAAAACTCCCGCGCTCTCGCAAAGGGGTGTATTGATGAGGGGATTACCGTCGCCACCGGTGGAACGGATAACCACTTAATGCTCCTTGATGTGCGCTCCTTTGGCCTGAATGGCCGCCAAGCAGAGAGTGCCCTACGCGAAGCGGGAATAACCCTTAACCGAAATAGTCTGCCCTTTGACCCTAACGGGCCGTGGTACACCAGTGGCTTACGAATTGGGACGCCTGCCTTAACGACGCTCGGGATGGGGGTTGCTGAGATGAAAGAAGTCGCTGCGATTATCGCCTTGGTGTTAAAAAATACGAAACCTGTTATTCTTACAAAAGGCGAAAACGCCGGCAAACCTTCAAAAGCAAAAGCGAAGACCGATCGAGCTGCTCAGCAAGAAGCGATCGATCGAGTTCTTAAGTTGTTGAGTTCCTTTGTCCTCTATCCCGAGCTGGATCTGCAGTTTTTACAAACCGCTTTTCCTCTCGACAAGTAAGAGCGGCAATGGTAGCATTGAAACGGTACGCGGAGGAAAAAAATGAGCAAGATTTTAGATACGTTGCGCTATAGCAAAGATCATGAATGGGTTCGCATTGACGGTGATAAAGCGTATGTTGGAATCACCGACCACGCTCAGGACGAGCTCGGGGAGATCGTGTTTGTTGAACTTCCCCCGCTTGGTGAGCGCTACCAAAAGGATGAAGAGATTTCGTCTGTTGAATCAGTGAAAGCAGCAAGCCCAATTATCAACCCTATTGAAGGGGTCGTTCTTGAAGCGAATGAAGACCTTGATGGCTCACCTGAATTAATCAACGAAGATTGCTATGCCAACCATCTCTATGTTCTCGGCTCGTTCTCTCAAGAAGATTACGACGCGTTAATGGATAGTAGCGAATACGCCTCTTACCTTGCCTCTTTATAAGAGGTGGAGAAATTAATGATTTACCCATACATTCCCCATACTGATGAGGACCGTGCCCACATGCTTGAGGCGCTCGGTCTTTCATCGATTGATCAACTCTTTGAAGTTGTTGGTGAGGATCTCCTCCTCGAAGATTCCGTTCCGATCGCCCATCGGCGAACGGAAGATGAAGTCCAGCGAATGATCGATTCAATCGCCCAGCGCAATATTCGGGGTATTCCCTTCCTCGGCGGTGGGTGTTACGACCACATCATCCCTTCAACAGTGAAGGCGCTCTCATCACTTCCTTCCTTTGTCACTGCGTACACTCCCTATCAAGCGGAGATGAGCCAAGGCTTACTTCAGGCGATCTTTGAGTTCCAATCGATGATCTGCGAGATCACCACGATGGATATCGCCAACGCCTCGCTTTATGACGGCGCCCACGCCGTTGTTGAAGCGGCCCTTCTTATGGTCAGTGCAAAGCGAGGAGCGAAGAAAGTCTTAGTCAGTGAAACGATCCACCCCTTTAGCCTCAAAGCGCTGAAGACGTGGGCTCTTGGAAGTGAATATGAAATCATCCTCATCGAAGAGGTTGATGGCGTCAGTGACCTTTCCTCCCTTCCTCTTACTGATGATGTTGGGGGCCTCATCGTTCAATCACCAAACCGCTATGGCTTCATCGAAGACTACACC
>JBBADN010000190.1:0-3245 GCA_041656455.1 Sphaerochaeta sp.
GACTCCCGCTAAACTGACACGCTGTTTCTGACCACCTGAGAGCTCCTGCGGTGAGTGGGAAAGGAACTCGCCCATGTGCACGACGTTGGCGATGCGCCCTACCGCTTGGTGCATCGCTTCTTTTTCAACGCATTGATTCTCCAACGCAAAAGCGATGTCTTCGGCGACGGTAATCCCGACGAATTGGGCGTCGGTGTCTTGCATCACCGTCCCAACTTTCTTGTTTACTTCGTAGATATCCCCATCAGCAACATTCAGGCCACACACCTGGGCCTCTCCAGTGATCGTACCATCAAAGGCGTGGGGGATGAGGGCGTTAATGCAGTAGCCGAGGGTGGACTTGCCGCTACCTGAGGGCCCGGCGATAAGAATCTTCTCTCCTCGGCGAATCGAGAGATTAATTGATTTGAGCGTCGGCTCACTTTGAGCCTTATAGGTAAAAGAAAACTCCGTAAAGGAGATGAGGACTTCACTCATAGTAGATGCCTGCACAAGTGTGCAGGCACTCAATGTGCTTACGCTTCGTCTTTCTTTAAGTTCTGGCTTGAGGCGTTGCGGCGGGCTACAAGGTAGAGCAGCAGTGTTCCGAGCGTTGCAATCATCAACGTATTGGTGGTCGCAGCAAGAATCTGTTGAGTAAAGACTTTATCCAGCGGCTCGGTGTACAAAACGGCATCCAAGAGAGCGCTGACTAAGTAGCCAAGGAAGTTTGCGACAAAGGAGATGACGATGAAGAGAAGAATCTGCATTCCCGGCAGCTTTCCTTCGCTTACGCAATCTTTGCTCCACATCTTAAAGAGACCGATCATGATTCCAACGAGTCCACTACCGAGGACCCAGGTAAACCACACACCCCACCCCATGAAGAGGTCGGTGATCCAGTGGCCGAGGAAGCCTACTAAGAATCCAACAATTGGACCGTAGAGCGCAGCGAAGAGGGCAAGAATTGCCATTGCCGGCTTTAAGGTGGTGTTAGCGAAGATTGGCACTCCAATCATTCCCCCTAACCCATACAGCGCTGCTCCAATTGCGACAATTACAACAAATCGAACGGGATCTAACCCTTTTGTTTTTGCCATCTTGATTCCTCCTTATGGCGTAGTAAGTTTCGAAAACATTATTTTCCACCCCTCACCCGTCCCAATGGAATAGGTGGAGGCAAAGCTTCCTTGGTTTACGGCGATGGCGAGGTTGAGCAGACTGTTGATGTAAATCAACGCCTCCCCTTTTGGCACATCGGTAAACGCTTTACAGATTGTTAATGGATAGCCGTAAACGATTCTCCCATCGTAGGTGATGCGGACATCCAATGAATCCCCCCAGCTTAATCCAAGGTCTTCTAAGTAATCGCCGTTGATATTCGTCCATAGGGAGCCGTAGCGGGCGTCAAGGATGTCGATCGCCCCACTGAGGGTTGCCCCTTCAAGGCGCTGATCTTCAACTTTGAGGCGAATAAAGTCTTCTAGGATTGGTCCACACCCCTCAACGGTAATCTCCCCACAGGCGAGGCGTGCTCCATTGTACGCGTAGACGTCTCGACCAAAAAACGTGTGACTTTTTTGGCTTCCGGCGAGACGGTTCACTTCAACTTGGAGCTCGCGGACTTCTTTCAGGCCAATGCGGCGCTCGATGTGGGTTATCGTGCCATTATCTGGGGTCACGATAATGTGCCCATCCATCGTCAAGGCGACGAGGGATTTACGATCTGATCCAACACCAGGATCAACAACGCAGACAAAGACCGTCCCGGCGGCCCAATATGGGAGGGTTTGGGCGAGACGGTAGGACGCCTCCCAAATATTAAACTGGGGGATGTCGTGGGTTAAATCTTCAAGCTTAAGATCATTAGAGACTTGGTCGGCAACACCATGCATTGCACTGACTGCCCCATCACTGCTTCCAAAATCACTAAGAAATACTACCGTCTTGCGCATCGTCACCCCTCTGCTTATTTAATGCCCGATCAAAACGCTTTGCGAGTATGAATAATCCGACACTCAGGCCTACTACAATCAATCCTACCACACCCTTAATCAGGACTGAACCCTCCCACAGCACCCCCAGGAGGGAAAACCCGACAAATAGGGCGAGGATTAGGAGGATAATTGGGTGCATAATCACAAGCCTAGGAACTCCTTAATTTGGGCCATTAGCTCATCGTAAGTGTTGGTCATCACCAAGTGAGGGTAGGTTTCGATGATCGCCTCGGGGGCGCGAAAAAGGCACCCCCCATCCGCCTCTAAGATCATCTTCAAGTCGTTGTAGGAATCCCCGGCAGCAAAGGGGGAAATGTTCAAGGTTTTAAGGGCTAGGATCGTATGATACTTTCCCTCTTCTTGGCGCATTGTATGTTGAATAATTCGCCCATCTTCGACAACTAAGCTGTTACAGAAGATCGTGGGCCATCCAAGCTGTGCCATTAAGGGTTTGGCGAACTCAACGAAGGTGTCGCTTAAAATCAACACCTGAGTGAGGGAGCGCAGTTCATCTAAAAACTCCTTTGCCCCCTCCATCGGCCCCATCGAAGCGATGACCGCTTGGATATCTGCAAGGGTTAAGTGATGTTCATCAAGAAGCTCGATCCGTCGCTTCATCAGCTTGTTGTAATCAGGCTCATCCCGGGTCGTTCGTTTCAGCTCTTCAATCCCCGTTTTCTGGGCAACGTTGATCCAAATCTCTGGGACTAATACCCCTTCTAAATCCAAACAGACACTCTTCATAGTACACTCCAATTGGCCTAAGTATTACAAAGAGCCCGATCCTATGCAAGGCCAACGGCAAAGCCCAACAGCGCCCCTACTTCAGCGAGGACCTCAACGCTGCCAAGAACGTCGCCAGTAACTCCCCCAAGGCGCTTATGGGCAGTGAGGGCAACAAACATCGTGATAATCGTCGCGAAGCCGAGGGCAAGAAGTGTTGCTTCGGCATATGGGGTTTTACTGATGAAGAGATACCCAACAAGAAGGATGATTTGTAGCGTTGGAAGGAGGGCGTGGTACCACGCCGAACGACGAACCAAGATGGCAGCCATCCCCTCGCCTTCGCGGGCGTACTTCATCAGTGAGATGACCCATACTTGGGCGAAGCGCCCGATAACTGGGGTGAGGATGAGCGATAGAGGAACGTGAACAACTGCGGTTAATAACGAGTATTGAAGAAGAAAGACGAGGATTAGGGTAATTGTTCCAAACGCCCCGATGTGACTGTCCCGCATAATCTCAAGGGCGCGCTCTTTCGTATACCCA
>JBBADN010000191.1:0-3212 GCA_041656455.1 Sphaerochaeta sp.
TCAACTCTTTTGCCATCGTCTTAATAGGTCGTGATACGCCGCCTTTAGACGAACAAGGGGAACGACTTCCATTCTCTTATAGTTACTCCGCCCATCGCTGAGTTGTTGCTCGGCAAATACCGGCTCCTCAAAGCCAAGGCGCTGGTTTATTGAGCGCTGCAGCAGAAAGGCCTCTCTTCCAGCAGCCATGAGCTCCTTCGTTGTAAACATTCGCCCTTCACTAAGGGTAGCGATGTGCGCGCATTTCTTAAATCGGGAGGTTCGGCCTTTGAACAAGGGGTAGAACCACCCAAAGAACGAGAGGTTCTCATATGGGTTTATCCCAATAGACTCCTCAGCCCCACTGAGCTCTTGGATGAAGAGCGCCCATTTGGCGTTTACGCGCTCAAAGCCCCGGCGATAGTAACGTCCGCGGATGAGTTCGCCTAAGACAAGGTGGTGATCCCCAACACTGAGAAGGAGCGCTTGGGTTGGAAGGCCGCGGTAGTCAAAGGGAGGGAGGGCTTCGTTTCCAATGGTGCACATCCCCTCGCTCCCGCCAAACTCCTTACTAAGCTCATCAAAGCTCTTGGCGAGCTGATGACCACTACCTTTTTCGTAGCTAATCGCATCAAGGACTTTTATGAAGTTTGCAATGAGGCGACTTTGTAGTTCAGGAAGAAAGCCGAGCTTTCCCTCTTTTCGGGCAAACCGAGCCCAAGAAAAGAGAGCTCCGATGGCAATGGGATCTAAGCCATTATCACTACAGCGGCGGGCGAGCTGAGCGACGCGCTTTGGTTCAAAGATCTCAAGGTTCGCCCCTAAAGCAAGTGCTTCAAGAAGGGAGTACGTATCCGCTTCTTTAGAATAGCGCTCATAGAGGTGAACAAGGCGGAGGTCATAGCGGAGGCGGTGCCCCCCAAGGGCCGCCCATCCGTGGGTATTCGCCTTCTCAAGGAGGCACAGTTCACCGTTCTTTGCTACCCGTTTAGAAAGGGGTGAGGAACAGCAGCGCCGTTCATACCGTTTTGTTAGGCGACCAAGCTCTTCGGTGTTATACCCCTCGCGCCCTGAGGCGTGGGGTTTCAATCCGATGAGCTTTACATTCTTATAGGCGAGGACTAAGGCAAATGCCGTCGATGATGGGACGTTTTGGGCGTTGATAGAGATCGAGCTATGAACGCCGTGGTGCTCCGCCGCCGGGCCAATGCAGATGAGGTGTTCTTTCTTTGAGCGTCGCTTTGTTTCACTCGTCGTCGCTTCATAGAACGCCTCAGCGTCGTAGAACTCTACTTGTCCGTGGTCGAGGGTTATTCCCGTTAGCTTTCGACAGCGACCGGTGAGAATGAGTGCGGCGTACTCGCAGTTTAAGAGGGCGGCGGCAAATGGGGTTTCTACACTCTGGGTGCGAAGGGCGTTTTGTCGAGGATCTTTGGTAACAAGGCTCAGTGAACTAAAGCGCCCTGGGTCGATATCCGCAGCGAGGGCGGGGGCAAGAATAAGGGGGTTGTGTGCTTCAAAGTACTGCCCATCAAGCTTGTCGTACTCAACAAAGCGCTCATAGAGGTGGAGGGCTAAGAGGTGGCCACCGAGGAATTGTTTGGATTCTTCCTCACTGAGTTGGATGAGTCGCGATTGTTCATTGGTTAAATCGATATGAAGGACCTTCCGCCCCCGATAGGCGTAGGCACCTCTCTTCTTTCTTAGCGGCCACGGGATCTTCACTCTCTTCTTCCTCTCTTGGGAGTATATCATAGGAGGGAGTTTTTACTCGAGAGACCTTTGTCGCGCCCCTTGTTGATCGCTTCATCTGTGGCTATTATTGGTACATGAGAGAAATAACCGTATCAATTGGAGAACAGCACTACCGCCTGAGCCTTGGAACGACCGTTGAAGAGGCGCTGATTCACGCCAACCTCACCCCGGCGTGTCACCAAACAGTGTATAAAGACAACCCGTACGTAGGGGCGATCGTTAACGGCGAGCTCCACTCCTGCACTCGGAGTCTCCTCGCCGATTGTACCGTTGAGCCCGTTCACCTCTTCAGTGATATGGGCAAGCGCGTCTACCGCCACTCAATCTCTTACCTCCTTTGTGCTGCAGTTTCTATGCTCTACCCCCACCGCCGCCTCATCATCGGCCACGCCCTCGGTGACGGGTATTACTTCCGTTTTGATGATAAGCTCACCCTTGGCATTGATGATATCGAGGCGATTGAAAAAACGATGCGGACCTTAGTGAAGGAAGATCTCCCGATCGAAGAAGTCACCCTCACCTACCGCGCTGCGTTGGCGTACTTTGAACAAAACAACTTCCACCACACCACCGCCCTTTTAAGCACCCGCAATGATCCAAAGATCACCCTCTACCGCCTTCAGGGCTACCTCGACATCTCCTATGAGCCGCTCTTAGCGCGAACGGGGCAAATGGAAGTGTGGGAGCTCATCCCCTACCAGAACCGTGGGATGCTCCTGCGCTACCCCCGCAGCCACAACGTCCTCTCCCTCGACCCCTTCATCGACAACCCAAAGCTCTTTGCAGTCTTTCGGGAGTACAAGAGATGGGGTTCAATCTTAAACGTCCAATCCTTAGGTCAGTTAAACAAGCTCGGAAACGCCCAGCAAATTGAGTCGTTCATCCGCCTCGCTGAGGCCCTGCAGGAGAAGAAGATCGTCAACACCGCCGACTTAATCGCCGACCGTAGTGAAGTCAAAGCGGTCCTCATCGCCGGACCTTCTTCCTCGGGAAAGACGACCTTCGCCCATAAGCTTGCGATCCAACTCCAAGTCTTAGGAAAGAAGACGATTCAAATCTCAATGGATAACTACTACCTCAGTCCTGATAAGGTACCTAAGGATGAGTTTGGCAAGCCCGACCTTGAGGCAGTTGAAGCCCTCGATATTCAAAGCTTCCAAGACGACCTGCATGCCTTGATCGGCGGCGAGGCGGTCCACCTTCCCCGCTACGACTTTAAAACCTTAACGCGAACCTTCGATGAAGAGGCGTGTCAGTTAGATAACCGGACCATCTTAATCATTGAAGGGATTCACGGGATGAACCCCGCGGTGACAAACTCAATCCACCGCGAAGGGCTCTTTAAGATTTACATCTCCGCCCTCACCCAGATCAACCTCGACGACCACAACCGAATCTCAACAACCGATAACCGAATTCTGAGGCGCATCGTCCGCGACCACCGAACCCGCGGTACCGATGCTGAAACAACCCTTAAT
>JBBADN010000192.1:0-3212 GCA_041656455.1 Sphaerochaeta sp.
GTCGAGGGCGTTCTTAAGGGCAGCGGTAATCGAGCCGTTGTACTCAGCTACGATAAAGAGGAAGCCATCAAACTCGGTGAGCTTCTTCTGCCACTTTACTGCTCCAGCGTGGCTTGGTGGGACGAACGCGTTAGAGGCGGGTTCGTCGAAGAACGGTAAGGCGTAATCTTTAAGGTCAACGATCTCAAAGGTTAAATCATCGCGATCCTTCGCGATGGAATATACGTATTCAGCAGCATCCAGACCTATCCGGGTCTCGCGGGTGCTTCCGACAATTATAGCTATCTTGGGCTTACTCATCGTGGTACTCCTTCGATATATGCTCATATGCTCATATATCTATCTATAAAATATTATTTATAGTCTAAAGGGTCAACTCGCCTGAGCCTCTTTGGAGTAATAATTATGATTGAACCGCTTCTTCTTGAATCTTATAGATTGGAAGGGCGAAGCGAATCTCTGCCTCTTCGAAGATGCGAACCAAGTGGTAATTGAGCTCCTGTTGAACATCCATGAACACCTTGTAATCTGGTGACGGGACGAAGTAGACGCTCTCGAACTGGTATGCTGAAGCGGTAATTGCCTTAAAGTGGGTTCGTCCAAGGCTTACTCCTTCGATTGTGGTGATTGCGTTGACTGCCTGGGTGATGAGGGCTGGGACTCGTTCAAGTTTCTCAGCAGGGGTATCAAAGGGGAAGGAGTGCAGGGCAATGATCATGCGCTTTTGCATGCGCTTGTAGTTGTGGATGCGACTGGCGGTAAGGTCGCTGTTTGCAACGACGAGGATCTCGCCACTGAGGACGCGAATCTGGGTGGACTTAATACCAATCTTTTCAACAACGCCGTTCTTATCATCAAAGACGATGAAGTCTCCGATGGCAAACGGATGGTCAAACAAAATAACAAAGTAACTAAAGAGGTCACCAAGGGTTCCTTGGGCAGCAACGGCGACGGCGATACCTCCAACTCCAAGTCCAGCGATGGCTGTTGATACGTTCACCCCTAAGTTACCCAAAAGGGCAAGCAGACCAAGAATCCAAACAACAAGGTGGACGAGGGAGAGTAGCGGCTTAAGGGCTTTAGTTTGTTCCCTTCGGGTTGGGTCTTTCTCTAAAAGGTTGGTGAACGCCATCTCAAGGCCTTGGTTGATCGCCCGTAAGATGATAATCGTCCCAAGAACGGCGAAGATGACATTTACAAAGTGCTTGAGCGTTTCATTGAAGTCAGCGAGGCCAATTGAGAATGAAATAATAGCGAGGAAGAGAACAGGAATAATCACTTGTTGGGCGAGCTCAAGAGAAGGAACGAGCAGGCGGTGAATATTCGCGGACTTGGTTTCTTTGAAATCTGCAATCTTCTTAGTAAGGATTCGCTTGGCGATGAGCAGAACAATTGAGGAGAGAATGAATACAACAACAGCAATTAGGTATGTGTCAACAAAAGTTTGAAGAAGGGCGGAAACGTCAAAGTGTTTAGTCATAACGGATAGTATACCTCAGCTATGTGGGCAGTTCCATAGTGAATGCGTTAAAAAAGATCCGCCCCAGGAGGAGCTAGGGCAGATCATGTGAAATGAATTGTTCTCGTTATTGAGCTGATCGTTCGGCGATTCGCTTCTCTTGGGTCTTTTGAATCGCATTGACGATGTGCTCATACCCCGTACAGCGACAGAGGTTTCCAGCGATCTGGCGCTTGATCTCATCGCGGGTTGCCGGGGTATCGCTTTCGATAATCGGAATCGAGGCCATGATGAAGCCGGGGGTACAGAACCCACATTGGACTGCCCCTTCATCGATAAACGCCTGTTGAATATCGCTAATCGCACCCTTCGTTGTTGAAAGGCCTTCTAAGGTGACGATCGTCTTTCCCTCCGCCCAGATGGCTAAGTAGATGCACGAGTTAAAGGGTTTGCCGTTTATTAAGACGGTACACGCCCCACACTCGCCAACATCACAGCCGTGCTTGATCGAATCAAGACCAGCTTTTCCTCGGAGCATATCGGAAAGGGATGAGCGAATGTCGATTAAAAACGCCCGGTCGATCCCGTTAACAGTACAGTGAACAGCGCGGTTATTCATTGATGATTCCTCCCGCTTTTAAAATTGCCTCCCGGGTGGCGCGTCGGGCCATCTCGCCGATAAGTTGGAGGCGGAACTCTTTACTTGCCCGCCACGAAGAGCGGGGCTTCACATCCACTAGGACCGCTTCGCCGATTTGGTCAATCAGCTCTTCAGTGATCTTTTTGCCCTTTACTAGTGCTTCAGCGTTGGGGGAGCGAATGGGAATTGGGGCTGCGACGCCAAAGGCGATGCGGAGTTGTTCGAGAGTCTTTTTGCTCTTATCGAGCTTGACGTTGACACTACAGCCGAGGGTCGCGATATCCATCGCCTTGCGCATCGAGTACTTGATGTAGTGCCCGGCGGTGTTCGCGTAGCTTTCTTTGGGAATTCGGATTCCCGCTAATAGCTCAGTCGGTTGTAAGGCGACTTTCCCTGGGCCAAGGTTAAACTCGGCGTAGGGGAGGGTTCGGGTTCCTTCACTGCTGACGATCTCAAGAACAGCATCGTACGCTTTCAGCGTCGTTGCTGAGTCAGCTGAAGGGACTCCGTTGCAGATATTACCGCCAATCGTTCCGATGTTGCGAACTTGCGGTCCGCCGATTGTGTTGACCGCCTCGCCAAGGACGGGCAGGTGCTCCTTGATTACCGGGTGAAGGGCGAGGTCAGTGAAGCTCGTTAACGGGCGAATGAGGATCGTCCCATCGTCTTCTAAACACACCCCTCGGAGGTCTTCGAGCATGTAGATGTTGATCACATCAACTCCATCGAGCTTGCCTTCCCGAATCTTAATAAGGATGTCGCTTCCACCAGCGAGGAAGAGCGCTTCGGGATGACGGGCTTTGAGCTCGAGGGCTTCACCAACGGACGTTGGTTCGTAGAGAGTCTTGAAGTTATACATGCTCCCTCCTTTGTTTAATCAGCCCAGAAGCAACAAACTCATCAAAGAGGCGCTCGGGGTGAAGGGGATTGGCGTTGATCGAAACACCAGTTGCGTTGAGGACGGCGTTTCGAATCGCCGGAGCAACAGGAATTGTTGGGGGTTCACCCAAGCTCTTATTTCCATAGGGGCCGGTGGGATCATCCGTTTCAACAAACATCGCATGGAGTGTTGGGGTATCGAGAGGGGTCATCAGTTTATAGTCCAACAAGTTC
>JBBADN010000193.1:0-3209 GCA_041656455.1 Sphaerochaeta sp.
ATACGCCGTTTGGTAGCGCTCTAATTCACCTCGGAGGGTAGCAATCTCTGCCTCAATTCTATCCATACCCCTTATTGTACGCACACTCTTCGGATGCGTTCAAGAGAGGACATTGCCCCAACTCGCTGGGCGTGGTATCGTTTGAAACCAGAGGGAGAAGTATGGCTGAAAAGCGACCAACAATGGGCCGATTAACCGCCCTGCAAGGGGTGTTAGTAACAAGTCAAATTGCACGAGGAAGGTTTGACAAAATCGTTGTCCCCGATACTGACTCTTCCTTAGTCATCGTCGCTCCGCGGGATATCCCAGGCTCCAATCGCCTCCGGGTTCTCGATAGCCAAATCCCCCTTCTAAGCAGTGGTACGATTACCTATAAAGACCAGCCGCTCTTAGCCCTTTTTGGCAGCAACCGCGAATCTACCCTCCTAAAGGCGCAAGAGGTGGCAGTCACCTACGTTGAGGATGAGAGTGATTTCACCCCAAGTTCGACCCCATACTCCTACACGTACGGAAACATGGAAGAGGCGCTCGCCACTGAAGAGCTCCAAATCCTTGAGCGCTCCTACGTCTTCCACCCCCAGCCGAAGAAGCGGCTGATCTACAACCGCATCACCGCCTCGCTCGCCGACGACACGCTCCACATTGAAGTGCCCACCCAGTGGCCCGCCCACGTTCGTGATACGGTAGCTGAAGTAACGGGCTTTACAAAGAAGCGAATCATCGTCCACCGCCAGCCCTTCTACGCCCCCCACGACGAGATGCTCATCTACCCCGCCCTCCTCGCCGCCTTATGCAGTGTTGCCACGATTAAAAGCGGACGTGATACTGAGCTCCTCTACGAGATTGACGCCGTCTCCCCACGCTATGAGATCACCCGTAAGACGTACTATCAACACGATGGGCGGCCCCACGCCGAAGAGATGAGAGTCACCATCGACCAAGGTTCAGTCCCGTTCTTTAGTGAAGAGCTCGTAAACCAAGTCTACACAGGCCTTATTCCCCTCTACCCGGTTAACGCCCTCTCAATTGATGTTGAGATTCACACTACCAACTCCCGCCCCGCCCACTTCTACGGTGGTCTTGGCTACAGTGAAGCCCTCGCTAGCAGTGAAGCGCACGTCAGCGAGCTTGCCAAGATCACTGGGTACAACCCCCTCTCGTGGCGTATGAAGTTCGCCTCAGAAAACCCCTCTTTCAGTGCGATGATCCGCACCGATAAGTACGCTAAGTTAAAAGAACTCGCCTCAGCGGTGTGTGAGCGCTCGGACTTTGCCCGAAAGAACGCTGCCTATGAGATGCAGCGCCACATGCGCATTAAGCACTCCACGTTCCTTAGATATGGTCGGGGAAACGGCCTAGCCCTCGCCGCTGGCATTGGGGGGTTTAGCCGCGAGTTTAAAGGGGCTCCGACACAAACCGTTCAAGTCACCCTCCACCCCCACGACCACGTTGTGATCAACACTTCGTTTTATAACAACGGCACCTCCGCTGAGATTTGGAAGCAGATCATCAGTGACGAGCTTGATGTCTCGAAGAAAGACATCACCTTCGTTGAAGATGGTAACGACCTCTTAGATAGCGGACCCTCGGTTCTGAACGCCAATAGCGGACGGATGCCCCGCCACATCATCCGGGCGTGTCGGCTCATTAAAGAAAAGCGCTTTGTTGAACCGCTGCCGATCAGTGAAACGGTCACCCTCTTTCGCCACCCCTCGGCGAAAGATTCGCTCTTTTTCTCCAACTCGTGGGTCGCTGTTGTTCTTGAGCTTGAAATTCACCCCATCGCCTTAGTGCCGGTAATCCGCTCTCTCTGGGTTTCAATTACCACCCCGAAGGTGTATGAAAAAGGGGCGTATATCAGTAAAGTTCGCCACACGATCGTTACCACCCTCTTAGAGGCAGGGGCGCGCCTGTCTCAGTCAAAGCACTTTGCGATCGATATTCAACTTGAAGAAGAGGGCGAAGGAATTCCCTCCTCGATGACGACCGCTGTGCGCGGGGCAGTCACCGCAGCGTTGCTTACCGCCTTGGAGCAGGCTCTCGGGGCGAGTGTTGGAAAAATCCCCGTCGATGGACCGATGATCCTATCGATCATAAGGAGTAACCATTGAAACTAGAATGTATCATCGACTCCAAGTCGTTAACATTAAATGTCAACTCCACCAAGCCTCTTTCCTTAATTCTCATCGAGGACGTGGGTATTAAATCAATGCTCAGCCACTGCCACGGGAAGGCGTGTGGAAACTGCATCGTCTTAGTGAATGATGTCGCAACCCTTAGCTGCATCGTCCCTGCGTTCCGCCTCAAGGACGCGAAGATTCGCACCTTTGAAACATTCCAACGGACCCGCCTTTGTCGGGACATCGAGCGCGCCTACCGGGTCAATGGAAATAAGCCGTGCCCCGATTGTTACGCCTCAAAAACCCTGCTCATTGAATCGATCGTCACTGAGTTAATGGCGCACACCCAAAGTCGGGAGGAGGGAATCGTTGATGAAGCGATGATCCTCCAAGAGCTTAACTTAAATACCTGTCCGTGTATGGATAAGACGGAGCTCCTTGCTATCACGATTCAAGCGTTCGAGTATAGGAGGCGCCGCCGTGGATCCAACTAGATCACCGCTTATTCACAACCCGCGCACCCTCAATGAACTTTCCCTCCTCTTCCAACGCATTGAAGATCCCATCCTGTGGGCGGGGGGAACGTATTTAATGAGCCAAGAGGAGTACTACCCTTCAACTTCTAATCGCCACATCATCGACCTCGGCTCGATCGAAGAGTTAAAGCGAATCAGCCGCACCGACCGCTATTTGGAAATCGGGGCGATGGTCACAGCGAGTAGCCTCCTCTCGGGGGGAAAACTCGTCCTTCCAACGATCCTCAAAGATGCCTTAGGAAGTTTAATCAGTCAAATCACCCGCCGCCAAATTACCATTGGCGGGTCGGTGTGCGAACCTGAAAGCCGTCTCGCCTTTTCAACGGCGCTCTCAGTCCTCGATGCTCAAGCGGAGCTACGACAGTGGGAGGATGGGCGCTTTAGTGCAACGTGGATTCCGGTGAACCGCCTCTATGATAAGAATGGTGCCCTCATCGAGCGCAGCAATCCGTACGTTTTAACAAAAATCCGTATCGGCTTAGAGTGGGGTGATTTCCAACGCTTCGTCTGGATCGATAATGCAATTCGCGATCCTGAAACGGCAATCCTTGTT
>JBBADN010000194.1:0-3208 GCA_041656455.1 Sphaerochaeta sp.
AGATGCAAAGAAGCGCTACCTCGTTGGAGCAGGAGTAAACACCCGTGATTACCCAGAGCGCATCCCCGCCCTTATTGAAGCAGGGGCGGATGTGCTCTGCATCGACTCCTCTGAAGGCTTTACTGAGTATCAAAAAGACACCCTCGCGTGGGTTCGATCAACGTACGGGGATTCAGTAAAGATCGGAGCTGGAAACGTTGTTGACCGCGATGGCTTCCGCTTCCTCGCCGAGTGTGGGGCGGACTTCATTAAAGTCGGCATCGGAGGGGGGTCGATCTGCATCACCCGCGAGGCGAAAGGGATTGGCCGCGGCCAAGCCTCTGCCCTCATTGAAGTAGCCCAGGCGCGGGATGAATACTTTGAAGAGACGGGAATCTACGTGCCGATCTGCAGCGATGGGGGAATCGTCTTTGATTACCACATGACCCTCGCCTTAGCGATGGGCGCAGATTTTCTGATGTTAGGCCGCTACTTCGCCCGCTTTGATGAATCACCAACTCAGAAGGTCCTCGTCAAAGGCCAATACATGAAAGAGTACTGGGGTGAAGGCTCTGCTCGGGCGCGCAACTGGCAGCGCTATGAAGGCGATGGGAAGCTCACCTTCGTTGAAGGGGTCGACTCCTACGTCCCGTATGCTGGTAAGCTCAGCGATAACCTCCACATCACCCTCAGTAAGATTAAATCAACGATGTGTAACTGTGGGGCGATTACTATTAAAGAACTGCAGGATAAGGCGCATCTTACCCTCGTCTCGGCAACGAGTATTGTTGAAGGGGGAGCGCACGATGTCGTGTTGAAGGAACATGAGGAATATCACCGTTAACTTGACATGAATTCCATCTCTGTGGTACGTTCTGCTCTGTTGGCCGGATAGCTCAGTGGGAGAGCGGTTGCCTTACACGCAACTGGTCGGGGGTTCAAATCCCTCTCCGGTCATAGAACTCCCTTGTTTCTCACCCGCTCAATCTTTATGATGAAGAAAATGGCAGGGTTACTAGCACTTTTAGAAGAACTTAGAGTAGCGGCCAGCAATGCTGGTCGCTCTTCTGATGAGATCGCCTTGATGGCGGTCTCTAAAACACAACCGTATGAGGCAATTGCTGATTTATATCACAGCGGCCATCTTCTGTTTGGGGAAAACCGCGTCCAAGAGGCAGCACAGAAATTCCCCCACAACCGTCCTGAAGGAATGAACCTTCACCTTATCGGCCACCTTCAATCCAATAAAGCGAAGCAAGCTGTTACCCTTTTTGATCAAATCGATAGTGTCGATTCATTAAAACTCGCTACATTATTGGAAAAGCACACCACACGAACACTACCAATCCTCCTTCAACTAAAGACCTCCGATGAAGAGAGTAAGTTTGGTTTTGCGAGTGAAGATGAACTTCTAAGGGCCCTTGAGCACATCACGTCCTTTGAATACCTTCGGGTTCGAGGAATTATGAGCATCGGCCCACTTACCGATAATGAAGGAATCACCCGCCGCTCATTTGCGCAAACCCGCAAGCTCTATGAGCGCGCCCAAGAATTGTTTCCTGAGCTTGGTCTTGATACACTGAGCATGGGTATGAGCGGTGACTTTGCCCTTGCAATCGCCGAAGGATCAACGATGGTTCGCATTGGAACCCGAATGTTTGGAGCTCGCCAGTGAAGAAGAGTATAGCTATGTTTTTAATCGTTCTCATTCTTCTTCCTTCATTTCTTTTTAGTGAGCCACTTGCGGATTACGTCCCCTATGAAGAAGGGGAGTTTCCTATTTGGAGCTATACCCTTAGGCGGGCAGAGACGATCTTCTTCGGCTCGATGGTCATCACGATTCCTCTTTCCATTCTCCTGTACAGCGTTGCCCAGTCAACGGGGGTTGTTGGCCCCCCAAGCAGTGAACTCAATGAAGTACTCACCACCGCAGCCATTGCAGCAACGCTCTCTCTAGGAGTCTCGATCACCGACTGGGCGCTTGGAATTGGTAAGTAATGGCTAAAATTACGAAGCGGGCGCACTTTACCGTTGAAGACCTTGATACAAAAAGCCGCCTCGATGTGTATCTTTCAAATCAAAGAGCGGAGCTCACCCGCAATGTGATCGCCCAAGCTCACCTGCGGCTTAATGGTAAGGCCGCAAAGAAAGGTAACCTTGTACAAAACGGCGATGAACTTGAAATTGAGTATACCCTTACCGTCTTTGAAGGGCTCACTGCCCAGGCGGTTGAGTTTCCCATCCTCTACGAAGATGAAAGTATCGTCGTGATCAACAAGCCCCAAGGCTTAGTCGTTCACCCTGCAGCGGGGAATTGGGATCACACCCTCGCCAATGGACTGCTCCATCGGTACGGAGATTCAATCCTTTCGGTACAAGAAGAGGGGGCCGAAGGCGTTCGACCCGGAATCGTCCATCGCCTCGATAAAGAAACAAGCGGGGTGTTAGTCGTCGCGTTAACGCAGCACGCGCAAATTGCTCTCAATGAGCAGTTTAAAGAGCGCACAACAACAAAGATCTACATCGCCCTTGTTGATGGGCTCTTAAAAGAACGAAGTGGAAAGATTACCGCTCATATCCGGCGTAATCCCAATGACCGAAAGAAGATGGCGATTTGTGCTTCAGATGAGGGGCGTAGTGCGTTAACTGAGTACACGCTCCTAAGGCAGTTTAAAACGTGCGCATTAGTGCGAATTACCCTCCACACTGGGCGTACCCACCAAATCAGAGTTCACTTCGCCTCCATTGGCCACCCCGTAGTTGGTGATGAACTTTACGGCAAAGCGGTTGATCAAGGGATGATGCTCCACGCCCTTGAACTCGGCCTAATTCACCCAAAGAGTGGAAAGCCGTGTACGTTTAAGGCACCGCTACCGGAGCGCTTTCTCTCTTACGTGAGACTCAGATTAAATAAAAACTCCGATTGAACCGTACTCGGTGGGCCGTGGCCAGGGAAGATTAACGTCTCGGGGTTGAGGTGTGAAAGCAAGGCGGTAAGGTTGGTGATCAACTCCTGCTTGAGGCGGTTGGTGTACGTCTTGCCAACATGGGAGGCGTGAAGGGTGTCGCCACTGAAGAGGGCATCCTCAATTAAAAAGACGATTGAATCACTGCTGTGTCCGCCAATGAGCAGGGGCAACACATCAAAGGAAGCAACATGAATCTTCTTATTTGGAGTGATGGGTTTTGGGTTGGGCGCTAACTCATTAATCACATACGCGTACGTGTC
>JBBADN010000195.1:0-3110 GCA_041656455.1 Sphaerochaeta sp.
ACGGCGGCACTGATGAGGGTCAGGATGATGATTCCCCCGAGGTAGGAAAGGCCTATGATACAGGCGTTTTTCCAATTCCAAGGCCTTTCTTCAATAAAGAGATCCTTCAGTGGCTCTCGGAGGATTATTCCCTGGGCGAGGAGTACTCCAACAGCGAGGGCGAGAAAGGGGATATTTGCAGTGATATAGGGCGTAGTGATTTTTGACGCCAGGAGGGCCATATACGGGCCAACTCCAAAAAAGAAGAGGAGTCCTACAGCGAGGGTAAAGAAGAGGTGGAGAGTCTTTTTTCCCATAAATCGATTCATCCTACCGCGCTCTCATGGTATAGTGCAAGGGATGGCATTAATGAGTGAACATCTCTTATCGAAGGCAGTGTGCGTTTTTCCCACCGAAGTGGCTCGGCGAAGTCACCTAATCGACTTCGCCCTTAAGAGCGAAGAAGGTGTCATAGCGCGTGATGCCGCGATTAGCTACGATACGTTTCGTGCGTACTTCTTACCTCACTATCCTGACAAAGTACCCTCAAACACCGTCATTCGAACAATCTTTGCTACGGAGTTTGTTGAAGAGGGCAATGATCTCTCTTCATTCTACAACCCCGCCTATCCCGAGTCCAAAGCACAAGTCGCCTTAACAATCGCCGCCCTTCTACCCGCTCTGCCACAGGTGATTACAAAAGATAGTGGCTCTTTTCTTCCCGAGAACCTCTTTCGCCAGTTCCACACAATCTACGCTTCATATACGGAGTTCTTGACTGAACACGCCCTCTTTGAACCAAGCTACGAAGCGGTCACAATCCCGCACGATTGGGATCACACGCAGGAATATCGAATCCTCTACAGCGATACGATTGGCGAAGCTGAAGAGCTCTATAAAGCACTTGGTTCGCCTTCCTGGTTGACGTTAATTCCAACCCCAAGTGTCAAAGAACCCTCGATTGAAGTGTACGCTAACCACCTTCAGGAGATTCGCTCAACCCTACGCTCAATTCGCCGTCTCCTTGAAGGTGGAGTAAAGACTGCCGAGATCATGATCTGCCTCGCCAATAGTGATGAACTCCTAGCAACGTTGGAGGATGAAGCGCGTTTTTATGGAATTCCACTGGTCAGCTACCAAGGCAAATCCGTCCTCGACTACCCCGCTGGGCGATTTTTCTCCTTACTGAGGGAAACATACAGTGACCACTTCAGTTTGATGAGCCTAAAGAACCTTCTTCTTGAACCTGCAGTCCCATGGAAGGATCACTCCGTCATTGAGCGTTTTATTGAAACAAGCCTCGATCGCTCGATCCTCTACGGCTCGCCAACCCGCCCCGATTACTTTGAGCAGCGCCTTCCAAGTGCTGAGCTTAAGAAATGGTATACGACCTTCCGCGGGGCGATTACCGCCATTGTTGAAGCTCCTTCGATCAATGAACTCCTCCGCGCCCTCTCTTTCTTCCGTGATACGTTCTGGACGGAGGAGCAGTGGCATGAAACACCTCAACAAGAAGTCTTCGCCCATGCGATCACGCAGCTTGCTACCATCGATAGTGCAATGCAGGTGTGTGGTAAAAAGGATATCCCTAGTCTGTATTCTCTTTTTCTTACCCACCTGCGAAATACCCTCTACGTTCCCCAACAACACAGCGATGGTATCGGCGTCTATCGCTGGCCTCAAGGTTCGAGTGTCGCCAGTGAATACCGCTTCTTCCTCGGTCTTGATCAGGAGAGCAGTGAAGTAATTGAAAACCCCCTTACCTTTCTTCCCGAGCGAATCCAGAGCGCACTCGGTGAGCGACGAGATCTTACTCGGGCTCACATCATGGCTGCTACCCAGTCAAAAAGCACCCTCTCTGCCCACCAACGCTCTAACAGTGGGGAGAAGCTCCTTCACTTCATCTTCTTAGAAGAGGGGGTGGTGAACTACCACAGTGAGAGTCAGTTCCTCGACGAAGATCCTTTAGGTGGGGAGATACAACGGGCACTGGGTGAAGGGGGAAATCAAATCCCAACTGCCCTCCAAAACCAAAGCTTCGAACGGGCCAGAAGGTCCTCCCTTGTTGAGCGAGCAGTAAACCACGCGACAAAACCGATTAATGAAGCACTTCGCAGTCAGCTCTACCAAGAGGGTAGTGGCCAACTCCTTCTCTCAGCAACGGGAATCGACCGCTTTGCCAAGTGCCCCTACACCTACCTTGCCTCCTACCTCTACCACCTCGATCCCTTTGACTACACCGAAGCGGTCATCGATCACCGAACGATTGGAAACCTTCTGCACGACGCCTATGAATCGTTCTTCCGTGATATTGGAAGCTTTGAACGAGCCCAGGTTGAGGTGTACCGCACCAAGCTTCAGGCGGCGTTTGATGAAGCGCTTAAGAAAATCTACGGCGAGACAGGTCCATCGGCATCAATCCGGCAGTGGATCATCTACTCCTACCGAACCTTGATCCTCTCAATTCTTTCGGAAGAACTGCGCTTCTTTGAAAACCTTCGTTCGACTGAGTTTGAAAAGACCCTGAGCTTTGAACGCGATGGAGTAACCCTCAGGGGGCGAATCGACCGGATGATTGAACTCGGTGAAGGCTCATGGGCAGTCGTTGATTTTAAAAAGGGTGGGGCGGTTACCCCGATCACCAAAGATAATACCATTAACTCCTACCAGCTTTTGACGTACCAAGCGCTCGTTGAAGAGAGTGGTATGGGAAAGGCTGAAGTTGTTGCCTACTACTCGGTGAAAGACGGAAAGTATAAGTTCCTGTACAAAGCTGAAGAGGCAGAGCGGCAGGAGTTTTGCCGCATTGCCCTTGAGAATGTTCTAGGGGCCATTAAACTCGCTGTTCAAGAAGGGACCTTTGAAGCTACCCCAAGTGATAGTGCGTGCCGAAACTGTCCGCTGAGGGCACTCTGTCGAAGGAGGTACTCAACGCAATGATTCGCTTCGCTGACTTTTTGAAGAATGTGCCGCACTACCCCGATGATGATCAACTTGCGGCGATTAACGCTGATCGCAACTGCGTGGTCAGCGCTGGGGCGGGTAGTGGAAAGACGATGGTCTTAAGCTACCGCTTTGTCCGCTTAGTCTTGGAGCGCAAAGCGCGCTTTGACCAAATCCTTACCCTCACC
>JBBADN010000196.1:0-3108 GCA_041656455.1 Sphaerochaeta sp.
GAAAGCTGATCTCTTCAGTGAAATTGGAAAGAAGACTGATGTCTTCATGCGTTTCTCCACCGTAGCTGGTGAACGCGGGGCTGCAGACGCCGAACGGGATATCCGAGGCTTTGCAATGAAATTTTATACCGATGAAGGAAACTGGGATCTTGTTGGAAATAACACCCCTGTCTTCTTCTTCCGCGATCCGTTACTCTTCCCTGACTTGAACCACGCAGTAAAGCGCGACCCGCGGACGAACATGCGCAGCGCCCAAAACAACTGGGACTTCTGGTCAATGCTTCCTGAGGCACTCCACCAAGTCACCATTACGATGGGGGACCGGGGAATTCCGGCAAGCTATCGAATGATGAACGGGTATGGATCACACACCTTCAGCTTCATCAATACAAAGAATGAGCGTTTCTGGGTGAAGTTCCACTTCAAGACCCAACAGGGCATTGAATTCCTCACCGATGAAGAAGCTGCCCAAGTTGTTGCGAACGACCGTGAAAGTCACCAGCGCGACCTCTTCTCTGCCATTGAGCAAGGCGACTTCCCTCAGTGGAAGATGTACGTCCAGATTATGACGGAAGAGCAAGCAAACAACTACAAAGATAACCCCTTTGATTTAACCAAGGTTTGGTATCAGGGTGAGTATCCGCTGCATGAAGTTGGTGTCTTAGAGCTGAATCGCAACCCGGATAACTACTTCATGGACGTCGAGCAAGCGGCGTTTAACCCCGCAAGCGTTGTCCCTGGAATCAGTTACTCCCCTGACCGGATGCTGCAAGGCCGCCTCTTCTCATACGGCGACGCTCAGCGCTACCGCCTTGGGGTGAACCACTATCAGATTCCTGTTAACCGCTCAAAGGTTCCCACCAACCACTACCACCGCGACGGTGCAATGCGCGTTGATGGCAACTTCGGTGGCAGCGTCCACTACAACCCGAACTCCTACGGGATGTGGCGTGATCAAAACAAGCTTGCTGAGCCAGCCTTTGATGGCCGTGGTCCAGTCGATCACTACGACTACCGCGAGGATGATCATAACTACTATGAACAACCTGGTAAGCTCTTTAACTTGATGAGTGCGGACGAAAAAGAACGCCTCTTCATGAACACCGCCCGCAACATGGGGGATTCCACTGAGTTAGTGAAGAAGCGGCACATCCGCCACTGCTACCTCGCTGATCCCGCTTACGGCGAAGGTGTTGCTAAAGCTCTTGGCATCGACATTAAGAGTGTTGATATGAACGACACCTACGGTGCTCGAGCGTAAGAGCAAACACACAAAACAATCGGGGCGTGCTTCTTTAAGGGGCACGCCCTTTACTATTACCAGAAATAAGGGATGAGTCGGTGGCGAACCTCCCGTCGGTACGTTTCATAACCAGCGAGGTTAGCCGCTAAATACCGATCCTCCAAGACCGTTCGCCCCAGAAGGATTACTGCAATCAGAGCTGCGGTTGCTCCAACGAGTGGTGTTTGAAAGATTAAAACAAGACTCACCGCTGAAAGGATTGAGCTACTGTACGCCGGATGGCGAATGAAGCGATACGGGCCATCTTTGATTACCACCTGCTCTTCACCTACCCTTACGGTGGGGTAGAGAAATGGATTGACCGATAGCGCCCAAGTAGAAAGGACGCTTGAAGCCACTCCGAGAAATATGCCACCAAAGTAGGAGCCCATCTGAGGTGAGGAGCCCACCTCAACGCCAGCAAAATAAAAGATGAGAATGAAGTGAAGAATGTAGTAGATGGCCAAGATGATAAAGTCACTTGGTGGGGAATCTGAGGCGCTTTCTTCCCGTCCTTGGAGTGTTGAAGCGCCTTTTATATTGAGATATACCAAAGAACCAACTGTTGATCCAAAGAGGATACCAAAGAAAATCCAATCAACTTCTCGTAAAGAGAAGTGGGCGCCGAAGGCAAAGCACAAAAGAGCGATAAGGCGTTGGATAAGGATTTTTCCACTCTGAACGAATGCTTTGTCCATACCCTGAGTATACAACTCTCAGTATCCTAGCGGTTGGTATGTTTTTCTGTAGATAAATAAAGATTGATATCCTATACTGAGGAATAAGTGAGGAGCCTACTATGAGACGAGCAATGATTCTTATTACTGTAGTGTTAGTGCTTTCAACATCCACCGTGTTTGCTGCCGACGAATTACTTATCAGCCTCATTGGCCTTGGCCTAGATACTGCCTCTACAATTAAGCGGGGGCAGGTAGAAGTCCTCTTTCCGGAAGGCGACGGCGTAACTATTGGGGGGACCGGAATTCGAAAGCTCAAGAACACATTTGAAGAACATGATTTTTTGACTCTTCCCTATGAAGAGCGCCTCGAATTAAGTGAGCGTCTTAGTGTTTCAATAACGTGGCCCGTCTTTAAAAACCTCCTCTTTGGCTTTGGCTCAGGTTCCGCCCTTCAGCATGACACCCTTGGTTCAATCTCTGGGATTATCATCGATAGCGCAACGGTTGGCATTTTTTCCATTGGGTTAAGCGTCCTTCTCATCGATGCGATGTTCTTAGCACCGTTAAGAAGTCTGTCAGGCACTCCTGCTTCGCAAGATGAGCTACTTCTTCTTGGTGTAAATCTTATGAAATACGGGGCAATTGCCTTCGCTGGAGGCCGGGTCATTCAAGCGGCCTTACCCTTATTCTATGGTCCACGCTACAATAAAGTAGTTCGAAATAACTTAGGGATTAACAAAGACAAGAGCGATGCCTTTGGTATGAACCTTGGCTTTGCTCCACTACTCAATAAAGAAGGATATCTTCAGTGGCAAGTAGCCGCCCGAATTCCCCTACAGTGATCGTAGACTCCTCACTTCAACGGTAATGGCTCCTTCGTCTTGGGTTACGACTCCCGTAATGAGTAACGGAAGACGATTAGCGAGCAGGCGCTCATAGCGCCGGTAGACCTCAGGAAACAGTACTGTTTCATAAAGCGCCGTCTCATCTTCAAAGGAGAAGAACGCCATCACCTGTCGCGCAGAGGTGAAGACGGTCTTGATCGTGATTGGATAGCCGATGAGGGTAATCATTCGATTAAGGTATCGATGAAGGTGATGTGCTTGAACTCTTTGTACTCGGGCAATGTGACTCGCATAGAGGATG
>JBBADN010000197.1:0-3101 GCA_041656455.1 Sphaerochaeta sp.
TACTGCGCTCGATGTTGCAAACGCAGTTCTCTATCTTGCCAGTGATGAAGCAGCCTTTATTAATGGGGTTGCCCTTCCAATCGATGGCGGAGTAACGGCGTGGTAGAAAGTAAAGGAGAAAGGGTAATGACATATTCAACACAGCTCATCAAAGACCTTCGATATAAGGCGATTACGGTGAGAGAAAACATCCTTCGGATGATCCCCCCAGGGAAAGTCGGGCACCTCGGCGGTTCAAGTTCAATCGCTGATGTTATGGCAGCGCTGTACTTTCACAAGATGAACGTAAACGAAAATGATCCAAAGGATCCAACACGGGACCGCCTTATCATGAGTAAAGGCCACGCTGTGTTAGTTCAGTACGCGTGTTTAGCTGAGCTTGGCTACTTCCCGAAAGAGGAGTTAGATAAAGTAAAGACGTATGAAGGGATGCTCCAAGGCCACCCTGATATGGACCGAACTCCTGGAATTGAGGCGGTCACTGGTTCTTTAGGACAAGGGCTCTCGGTCTCACTCGGATTAGCACTGGGCCTTCGCCTCGATAAGAGTGAGAGCCACGTGTGGACGATCCTCGGTGATGGCGAGCTTGCTGAGGGGCAGATTTGGGAAGCGGTGATGGCAAGTGCCGTCTTTAAGGTAGATAACCTCACGGCTATCGTAGACTTTAATGAAGTCCAAGCGACCTCCTCCACGAAGGAAATCTTCCCAATTCCAAACCTGCCGGAAAAGTGGGCGTCCTTTGGGTGGAACGTCATTGAAATCGACGGCCACGACATGGGACAAATCCTAAAGGCAATTGATGAAGCTACTGCCCATAAAGGTAAGCCAACGGTAATCATCGCTAAAACGGTGAAAGGTAAGTGCTTCCCCTTTGCTGAAGGGAAGGCTAAGTACCACAACGCTGCAATGGATGAAGCAGAGTATCAAACCGCCCTTGGGTGTATCGCTAAGATGAGAGAAGAGGTGGAGAAATGAGAAGTAGCAATAGTTTACGAAAAACCTACGGCGAAACGCTCGTGGAATTAGGCAAAGAAAATAAAGACATTGTTATGCTTGAGGCGGACTTGGGCAACTCCACGATGAGTGGGCTCTTTTTAGCCGAGTATCCTGAGCGATACTTCCAAGTTGGAATTGCCGAACAAAATATGGCGAGTGTTGGTGCTGGTCTTGCCCTTGCAGGGAAGATCCCCTTCATCAACTCCTTTGCAGTCTTTGCCTCCGGTCGAGCGTATGACCAAATTCGCTCTTCGATTACAATTCCAAACTTAAACGTAAAGATTTGTGGATCGAGCGCTGGCCTCTCCGACTTCGGTGATGGGAAAACCCACCAAAGTGTTGATGATATTGCCCTGATGCAGGTGTTGCCGAATATGACCGTTCTCTCGCCCGTTGATGCAGTCGAGACAGAACAAATGGTCAAGGCGATGGTTGAAGGAAGCGGGCCGATGTACCTTCGGATCAACCGCAATGACTTACCAGTAGTTACTGACCCGTCCGAGCCATACTACATCGGCAAGATGACGAAGCTCCGCGAAGGCAGTGATGTGGTGGTCTTTGCCACCGGCATCATGGTTCAACAATCTCTTGAAGCGGCGAAGATTCTTGAAGATGAAGGAATTTCAATTCGGGTAATTAACGTTTCAACGATTAAGCCCCTCGATGTTGAACAGATCATCGCCCACACAGAGGGGATGAAGGGCGTTGTCACCGCTGAAGAGCACTCCGTTATTGGTGGACTTGGCTCCACGATCGCCTCGGCGCTTTCTAAGAGTCGACTTCCCATTGAACTGTTGGGAATCCAAGACCAATACGGAACTTCAGCTGAAAACTATGAAATTCTTCTGCAGGCGTACGGGCTTGAGCCAAGTGATGTTGCCTCTCGGGTTCGTTCGGTATTAGAAGCGTAAGGAGTAGACGTATGAAGATTGGTTTTATTGGACTAGGAATCATGGGTAAGCCGATGGCTAAGAACCTGATGAAAGCTGGGCATGAAGTTATTTGTTACGATGTGATTCAAGCAAACGTCGATGATGTTGTGAAGGCTGGGGCTGTTGCTGCCCAAAGCTCAGCGGATGTTGCAAGCCAAGTTCCCCTTGTTATTACGATGCTGCCAAACTCACCGCACGTGAAAATGGTTATCATGGGAGAGAAGGGTGTTCTTGAAGGGGCTAAAGAAGGCCTCATCGTTGTTGATATGTCCTCGATCGCTCCCCTAGCAAGCCAAGAAGTTGAAAAGGCGTGTGCAGCGAAGGGCGTGAAGATGCTCGATGCCCCCGTCAGTGGTGGCGAGCCAAAAGCTATTGATGGCTCTTTAGCGATCATGGTCGGTGGAGATGAAGCACTCTTTGAAGAAGTAAAAGAGATTCTCTTAACGATGGGCGCTTCTGCTGTTCACTGTGGACCGATTGGGGCAGGGAATACAACAAAGCTCGCTAACCAGATCATCGTTGCTTTAAACATTGCAGCAGTCAGTGAAGCGTTCACCTTAGTGCGAAAAGCTGGTGTTGATCCTTCCTTAGTCTTTGATGCTATTAAAGGCGGCTTAGCAGGCTCAACAGTTCTTAATGCAAAAGCTCCGATGATGATCGAGTCAAACTTCGCCCCTGGCTTTAAGATTGACCTGCACATCAAGGATTTAGCAAACGCCCTTGATACGGGCCATGGAACAGGAAGTCCGCTTCCCCTTACTGCACTCGTGCGCGAAATGATGGAGACGCTCCACGCTGATGGCTTTGGTCAGGATGACCACAGCGCCTTAGCTCGCTACTACGCAAAGCTTAGCGGAACTAAGATCGGTAAATAACTATAGTGCCGGCTTTCGGGTCGGCTTCTTTAAAAGGACTCTTGATGAACTACCTCACGTATTTAGCAACAAAGACACCGACTGTGTGGTGGCATGATTCAGCGAATCAAGCCCAGGCACACGCCGCCTTCCAGAATGGGGCGGTTGGAATGACGACCAATCCGTTTTTAATTAATCAGACTCTTCGTACAAATCCAGATCAGTGGAGGGCCCAAATGAAGGCTGTCGATCCTTCAGTAGTTGGGGATGAGCGAGCGATTGCATTGATGCACGAAGTTCTCTCCTTTTGGACAACAAA
>JBBADN010000198.1:0-3100 GCA_041656455.1 Sphaerochaeta sp.
AACGCTTGGGGAAAGACAGTTACCGTCAAGACATTCGGCCTCTTTGCCGTGCTGAACCAATACTGTGGGTATGTACCGGTGAGTGAGGGAAGTGCCCTTCCACTTTATGATGCAATCTATACTGATATTGGTGATGAACAATCGATTGAAAAAGAGCTCTCCACCTTCAGTGGGCACATGGGCCAGATCGCCTCAATTCTGAATAATCTGTGTAAGAACTCCCTTGTGATCCTCGATGAGCTAGGTTCTGGAACAGACCCCCTCGAAGGTTCGGCTCTCGCCCAGGCGATTCTCTCCTACGCCGTTCAGCACAGCGCCTTAACCCTGGTAACGAGCCACCACGGCGTTATTAAGGAGTTTGCCTACTCCCGAGCTGATATGATCAACGCTGCGATGGAGTTTGATGAGAAGAGTGGAAAGCCAACCTTTACGATCATCCCCAACGTGATCGGCAGCTCCCACGCCCTCGCTACAGCAAAGGCGATGGGTCTTCCCAGTGACGTGGTTACTGAAGCAGAGGAGCTCCTTGGAAGTGACCGTATTGAAATTACCACGGTCCTCAAGCGCTTAGAGGAGGAACGCCAAGCGGTCGAAAAGCGCCTTGAAGAGGTGAAGAAGAAAGAGAAAGCCGCCCAAGACGCTCAGCGCGATGTTGACTTACGACGCCTTCAATTAAAACAGAAGGAGCATCAATTAAGGAACGATGAGGTGCGCTCTTTAGCTCGATTCACAAAGAAAGCCCGTCAAACGTTAGAAGGGCTCGTCACCGAGCTGCGAAGTGGCGAGATTACCAGTGAGAAGACGAAGGCGGTGAAGAGCTACCTTACTGATTTAGATGAGCGTATTGAACGTGAAGAGCGTGCTATTGAAGAAGAGCCGGTCTTTGAACACCCCAAAACCTTTGAAATTGGAATGGATGTTCTTTGTGGTCCTTCGAAGCGCGAGGGGACAATATTAAGCAAAGAGGGGAAGAACTCCTACCTCGTTGCGATCGGGTCGATGCGGATGAAGCTCAAAGCGAGTGAGCTCTACCTCCCAAAAACAAAGGAGAAAGAGGTTCGCATCTCCTATACCGCCGAGCGCCGACGGGCGAAGAGCGAACTCGACGTTCGCGGCTTCACCTTAGAAGAGGCCCTCGAAGCGGTAGAACAGAATATTGAAGCGGCAATCTTAAACAATATCTCAACGTTTGGCATTATCCACGGCTACGGTGATGGAATCCTCAGTAAGGGAATTGGCGAGTTCCTTCGCACCCATCGCTCTATTACTGACTATCGCTTTGCATTACCAGAGGATGGCGGGATGGGAAAAACCTACGTATTCCTGTAAGATAAACCAAGAGGAGGCACTATGAGCGATTATACTGATGGAAGTGGAATCCAATATCACCTTGGCATTAAGAAGGGGGATGTGGGGCGCTACGTCATCTTACCCGGTGACCCTAAGCGGGTGCCCCTTATCGCAGCTCACTTAGATGACGCTCGCCTCATCGCCGATGTGCGGGAGTACATCACCTACACTGGCTACCTGGAAGGGGAGAAGGTCTCTGTTACCTCAACGGGCATTGGTGGTCCTTCGGCAGCGATTGCGATGGAGGAGCTCTACGCTACAGGAGCCGACACCTTTGTTCGGATGGGAACGTGTGGGGGAATTGCCCTTGAGGTATTAGGCGGCGATGTCGTAATCGCCACCGCTTCAGTCCGCGCTGAAGGAACAAGCCGTGAGTACGCCCCGATTGAATTTCCCGCTGTTGCCACCTTTGAAGTCGTTGAGGCACTAAGAAACGCCGCTAAGGCAAAAAACAAGTGCGCCCACACTGGGGTTGTTCAGTGTAAAGACTCATTCTACGGTCAACACGATCCAAGTCGGATGCCCGTCTTCTACGAGCTAGAGAATAAGTGGGAAGCGTATAAACGCCTCGGGGTTCTAGCAAGTGAAATGGAGAGCTCCGCCCTCTTTACCGTTGCGGCCGCCCTCGGAGTCCGTGTTGGCTCACTCTTCTTTGTCGTTGGAAACCAAGAGCGGGAGAAAGCGGGCCTTTCAAATCCCATCGTTCACGATACGAAAGAAGTCATCGCCCTCGCCGTTGAAGGGATTCGTAACCTTATTATCGCTGATCGTGCTTCACAGCAAGAACCTCTTTAAGGGAAAAGGGGAGCACCTCAAAACCAACTTTACCTAATTCACAGAAGCACGGTGAGCGGAAATAGCACTCATGCAAACCAGAATAGGGGTAGCTCTTGCCTTTTGATCCTAAGTAGGAGAAGAGGTGGAGAAGATCATTCAGCTGGACTTTCTTAATCGTAAAGTCTTCGAAGTGGGTGAGCGTTCCTCCGTGGAGGAGGAGGTGACACTTCTTTGGTTCTAATAAGTAGTCGAGGAGAATAATATTTTTCGCTGCAAGCCGAGCTGTAAGGGTAAAGAGATACCGCACCGCCTCTTCTTCATGGGTGTATAAGACTTCACCCGTTTCTTTCATCGCGTGGTAATACATACAAGCCTCCACCCCTTATGGGGCGAAGTTCATCATTTCGCTTCAACGCTGTATGAGCCCTTGAGCTTTTATTGCCATTCAGTAATAATAGTGGCGATTTATCCCGAATATGATGAAGGTAGGAACGCATGGCCCAACAGATTCAAGAGTTAGTTGCTTCAATCCGCAAGGATGGGATCGAAGTAGCAAAAAAAGAAGCAGCCCAAGTGCTCGCTGATGCCGAGGTTCAAGCGAAGAAAATCGTCGCTGATGCTCAGGCACATGCAGCAAAGCTCACCCAAGATGCGGAGGCAAAAATTGCCCTGGCTAACCAGAGCGCTGAAGCAGCGTTAACGCAAGCGGGTCGGGACTTGCTCCTTTCCTTAAAAGGGGAGATCGAAAAGCAATTTGAGCGAATCTTAGTTGAAAAGACAGCAAAGGCGCTCTCCAGCAAAGATCTTATCACCCTCATCACGAAAGCCCTCGAAGTCAGTGATGGTACTGGCTCCGTTGAACTTGATGAAAAAACCCTTACCGCCCTCGGTGATGAGTTACACAGTGCCCTGGCAAGCGAGCTGAAAGCGGGCCTCGCCCTAAAAGCCCATGAGGATGTTGAATCGGGCTTTC
>JBBADN010000199.1:0-3056 GCA_041656455.1 Sphaerochaeta sp.
GACGGGGCAACCCTCAAGCGGGCTGTTGGCCTCGCCTAAGCAATATTCATTATTCATGCCCCCACGTAGTTGTGGGGGTCTTTTTTTGTCCTTCTGATTCAATGTTTCTATAAAAAGAAACTTTTTGCTAAAATCCATTGACATAATGTTTCTATGTACAGTAACATCACGATTATTAAGGAGATTCCCAATGGCTAACGAACTGACAAAATCAATTAACACGAAAGACCTTCCAAATGAGAGTGGATACTTTGGCGAGTACGGTGGAGCGTATCTCCCACCAAACCTTGAAGCGGTAATGGCGGAGATTGAAGAAGCGTACCAAGCGATTATTCAAGACCCGGCATTTGTTGAAGAGCTGAAGGCTTTGCGTAAGCACTACATCGGCCGCCCTTCCCCAATTTACCACGCTAAGCGCTTAAGTGAAGCAGTCGGCGGTGCCCAGATCTACCTCAAGCGGGAAGACCTCAACCACACTGGAGCTCATAAGATCAACCACTGTATCGGTGAAGTCCTCCTCGCCAAGGCGATGGGTAAGAAGAAAGTAATCGCCGAAACTGGTGCGGGTCAGCACGGCGTTGCCCTGGCAACGGCAGCGGCGTTGATGGGCCTTGAGTGTGATATCTACATGGGTAGTGTCGACGTCCATAAAGAAGCACCAAACGTCAGTCGAATGAAGATTCTCGGGGCAAAAGTCGTTGAAGTTACCCGAGGAACGAAGACGTTAAAAGACGCAGTGGACGCCGCTTTTGAAGCGTACCTTGAAGATCCAGTTGATCAAATCTACTGCATTGGCTCGGTTGTTGGCCCCCACCCCTTCCCAATGATGGTTCGCGACTTTCAGTCGATCGTTGGCATTGAGGCGAAAGAACAGATTCAAGAGCTCATCGGGCGCCTGCCGGAAGCAATCGTGGCGTGCGTCGGTGGTGGCTCGAATGCAATGGGAATCTTCAGTGCCTTCTTAGACGACAAAGAAGTTAACATCTACGGTGTTGAACCAGCAGGAAAGGGTCTTGATACCCCCGACCACGCAGCGACGATTACCAAAGGAAGTGTTGGAATCCTCCACGGCTTTAAGAGCCTCCTCCTCCAAGACGACAACGGTGAAGCTCTCCCGGTGTATTCGATCGCCAGTGGCCTAGACTACCCCGGTGTTGGACCGCAGCACTCCTTCCTTCACTCCATCAAGCGAGTTATCTACGAGTCGATCACCGACCGTGAAGCAGTCGAGGCGTTCTACGGCCTTTCAAGGATGGAGGGGATTATCCCTGCCCTTGAATCGAGTCACGCCGTCGCCTATGCGATTAAGCTCGCTCGGACGATGGATTCAGATGACGTAATCTTAGTGAACCTCTCGGGGCGTGGGGATAAGGATATCGACTTTGTGATGGAGCACTACCCCCTTGAGGAGTATGAGCCCGAAGCCCAAAACGGACAGGATGGATATAAGGAGTTCCTCGCCCACATTCAGAGCAAGTAATTCTCTTAATAGGAGATGTGCACCCCCGTATGTTCGCCAACAAGTACGTGGGGTGCATTTTTATTCCCCTTCTGTAGCTGCTTAGTAATAAAGGGGCCAAGAAAGCCAATGCCCGATCCAATCGCCGCCCCAACAAGAACGTCCTCGACGTGGTGTTCTCCCCCAACAACACGGAGGGTCGCAGTCGTTGCAGCGAGGGCCCAGTTAGCGATTGTCATCGCCTTAAGTAACTCAGAATCAGGATACCAAAGGCTCACCGCGGTTTGAAGGTACGCCGCACTGGCGAAGGTAAAGAGAGCGTGGCCACTGGGAAAACTTTTTTGATCATCACTACTTGGTGGGGGTGCATCGGGAAAGCCAACGTACGGGCGATCACGATCAATCATTTCTTTTAAGATTGTTCGCACTCCGAAGCTCGTGCCGATCGTAGCGGCGTAGCTGAGGCCAATTGTAAGATACTCAGAGCGATCAGCTTCAAATAGGAGCGTCGCTGGAAGCCCAACGCTTATGTATTGCGTCACATCGCTAATCGTATCAAGGCTTTTGTTGTACTCAAAGCGGAAGGCGAAGAGCGAGGGGATAAGGACGACGAAGATAATGAATGTGAGAAAGATCTTTTTAATCACACTCGTACGGTAATACAAGAGCATCAAGCTCTTCAAGTCCTCGCTGAATCTCAGAGTAGGAAAACCCCCACGAGCGAAGGACATCTGTTACCTTTTGATCAGGATATGTACGCTGGGCGCGCTCAATTGCGGTAGCAATGTACGTTGGAATCAACTCATCAGTGAAGAGCTCATCAAGGGCTTGCTGACTCGCTGTTCGCTCGACCCCTTTTTGGGCGAGGCGTTGAGCGAGGCGGACTCGCCCTTCGGGGTTCTTCTGTTGGCGCTTTTCAATAAAGAGGCGGGCGTAGCGGAGATCACTGAGTGATCCTTCTTTGGCGAGTACCTCAAGCGTTGTTTCAACCAACTCTTTTGCATACCCCTTTTGCAGGAGCTTCTGCCTTAGGCGGAGGGTGGTGTGTTCACTGCGGGCGAGGTAAGAAAGACCCTGAAGGTAACACCCCTCTTTTTGACTCGCTTCATACAGCGCGTGGGCGGTTTGTTCATCGACTTCTTCATCAACGTGCAACTTGAAGTGCAAGAAGAGCGTCGTTGAGATAAAAAAAGGGGAACCCTCATGAGGGAGGAGTTGATATCCTCCCTTTCTGGGCTCCCGGATAATCCGCGCGTAAGACACCTTAACGCTTGGAGAACTGGAACTTTCGGCGAGCACCAGGCTGACCGTACTTTTTCCGTTCAACCATGCGCGAGTCACGGGTCATGAACCCAGCGGCTCGAAGTGCCGGCTTGAAGTTCTCATCGTGAATGACGAGGGCGCGGGCAATTCCATGGCGGCAAGCACCAGCTTGGCCAGAGGGTCCACCACCCTTCACGTTGATGAGGATATCGTACTTACCGTCCGTCTCCGTTGTGGTCAACGGTTGCTTGACGATAAAGGTGAGCATCGGGTTACCGAAATACGTATCGACGTCCCGACCATTAATCATAATCTTTCCTTCGCCTTCGCGGAG
>JBBADN010000200.1:0-3046 GCA_041656455.1 Sphaerochaeta sp.
CCAGGATAGAGCGCCTCGATTGCAGTCGCTAGGCTCTTCAGCGTCTCAATCCGGCGGTTAAGGACTCCTAGGTCGAAGTCTCGAAGGTAGACCGTCAAATCGACGTGCTGGATTGATCCTTCGATCGTGTGGGCGCAGTAGTAGCCGTAGCGCCCATCAGTAGCTTCGGGGCTCTCTGCCTGCGGAAGGGCGTTAATAAAGGCGGTGGCCATCGTTACGGCGTTGACCATCCGTCCGCGTGCTGAACCGAGGTGGTAACTCACCCCTTCAAAGCCAACAGTAACGGTTGCAGCGTTAAAGCACTCACTTTCAATTTCGTGGCGCCTTCCCCCATCAACGGTGTAGCAGTAGGCGCAATCGATCTTATCATAGGGAAAATCATCCATCCCCGCCCCCGTCTCTTCATCACTGGTGAAGATGATGTTAATCGGGCCGTGGGGCATTTCAGGGTTTTCCATCAACACTTTTACTGCACTCATAATCTCAGCGATTCCTGCTTTATCATCACTGCCTAGGAGGGTCGTTCCATCGGTAACGATGAGGGTCTCACCAATGTACCCACCGAGTTCGGGGTTCTCATCGGCTTTAAGGGTGTACTCCTCATTGAGGATGATATCCCCGCCTTCGTAGGAGTCGATCACCCGAGGCTTGACTCCGTTACCCATCACATCATCTGCGGTGTCGACGTGGGCCATGAAGCCTACGGTTGGAACATCGTTTTCAATATTGGAGGGAATCTTTGCAATTACAATCCCCTTCTCATCGACGTGGACGTCACTAACTCCAAGCTCGGTAAGCTCCTGGGCTAAGAGGTTTAACAAATCCCACTGCCCATCACTAGAGGGTCGTTTTTCCCCTACCCTGCGATCATCGCTCATCGTATCGATTTGGGCGTAGCGGAGAAACCGCGCTAAGACATCTTCGTGAATCATATAACTTCCTCCTCACGTTGAATCAGTATCCCACAAAGGCGAACGCTCATCAACATTGAGGAGGAAGAAAGGCTGAGCAATTAGACGTTAAAATTATACTGTTTGAGCATCGGCTTAATGACATCGATTATGTTGTAGATCGCAAAGACGCAGATAAGGATACCAGTGACGACTGGCCCCCGCTTCAGGGTATTGCCTACTGCCATCACGCTTGCAGTAAGGGCGAAGGAAAGCTCCGGCTCGGTTGTCACTCCTTTGAGCCACTCACCGAACGCCTCATCAACATCCCCACCAAATTGATAGTACCGCCAAATCGACATCACCGTTTCACTGACGATTCCCGTTGCTACGGCAATCGCTGCTGCTGCAGTAATCTTTCCCCAGAAGACCATCGTTGGGATGCACGCGTAGACAATTCCAGCAGTAAAGAGCACCAACGTCCGGGTGACAAGCTTTTGCATATCCTTCCAGAAGGCGACGCGTTGGCTCGGAGCGAGGCGCCGGGCGAGGTCACTGGCATCACTGAGGAGAATCTCTTTTACTTCAATCAGCGCCCGAGCAAGCTCTTCTTGGCCTTCTTCATCCAACAGGGTGTTCGCGTAAGCAACGACGAGGTCTAAATCCTCCTGCGTCTCCCCACTTCCAACGACGTAACAAAACTCCAGGTACTCCAATCCAAGCTCTTCGGTGAGGGTGTTTTGGACAATCTCAGCGCTACTGGGAATCACCGTGCGAGTAATCACCTCAAGGTCCTCACTGACGTACGGCCACACCGTCTCTTTTTGGGCATCGAGAATTTGAGCGACCCCATTGAGCACTTGCTCCTGGGTAATTTCCGCCTTCTTCTTCATCTCTAAGCCCATCGTGCATCCAGAGATTGGAATGATGAGCAGCACAACTAACATTCCATTCAACCATCGTTTCATTTCATGACTCCTTTATTCATCGAATGCGCACCCGAAGGAAGCGGAAATGACCACCCCACGTAGAGGCCAAACCGAATCATCGGATACGAAGTGAATGCTTCACGTACTTGGTGATAATCCCCTTTAAAGACCCCATTGGGGTCCTTAATCGTCAGCCGAGGCTCGAGACTTAATCCAAAGGGGAAGCGAATTGGGTAGCCAAAGCCCACTTCATTAAGGAAAAAGACCTCATTTTCATCGTAGCGTCGATTAAGCAGCACCCCCACTTGGAGTAAGGAGGCGTAGATCGTTGCCTCAACCGAGAAGGGGTGGTAGGCAAGAAGAAGTGCTGCTTCAAGAAAGATTGGCTCGCCCTTCCCTTTCTCAAACGTCGCTTCAAAAGGAAGGGTAAGGCTAAACTCATCACTGAGGGCTAACTCTCCTTCTAAGCGAACGTGAATCGTCTCCCCAAAGAGGGAGACCAGGGAGCCACTATCGAGGCGGAGCTCAAGACCCTCCGCCCATAGGGGGATCACGGTGAGTATGAGGATGATTGTAAGCTGGAAATGTTTCTTCATTACTTCCCTCTGAGGGGAAGCTAGCACGACCTAGGAAGGAAGGATATTCCCCAATTGGGGTAGATCTGCTTTGGTGACGAAGCCGTAGGTGCGCTCATCAGTTGTGATCACCACAGCACGTTTTGAGTGAACAACTCCATCGAAGGTGATCTGAGTGACCTCGTTATTGGGAATCGTTACGCTCTCGATGACGCGTCTTCCCTTCTTCGTAAAGAAGTGAATCGCCTCTTGGGTAAGCACAATGCGTCCTTTGATCAACGCCTCGCCTTCAATAAGCGAGGCTGAGCCGTGGGCAGTGACGCCGTGGGTAAGGCCAGTTTCTTTTAAGGAGATGTAGAGGGTAAGGCGCCAGTACAGCGCCCCAAGCGCAAAGAGGGCGACGATCATCGTGTAGTAGAGCCCCACGCCGATATAGAAGCGGTTGAGGATTGAGATTCCTAAGACGAGGAGGAGGATGGCAAGGCGAAGAAGAATGAGCATCGTATACGCAATCTACCCTAGGCGGGGTAAAAAGGAAAGAGCGAGAAGCGAATGAGTCATCCTTTGCCCTTATGGGGTGGAGGAAGATATGAAAACACACCGAATTATGTGTATTGTCGCGTTAGTCGTCACACTCGCCGTTCTTACTGGG
>JBBADN010000201.1:0-2988 GCA_041656455.1 Sphaerochaeta sp.
GAGGCGTGCCCTGCTGATGGGTTCATGCTGTAGGAGATGTTCCCAAAGTCGAGGAGGAGGGCGAGGTGGTTCTTCAGTTTATTGGGGAAGATTATCGTCTCTAAGCCCACCGCAAAGTCGATGTTCGTCGTTGACGTAATTCCTTGTTTCCAAGAATACCCAACCATCACCGATGATTTCGTTGGAAGGTCCATCAGCGTGTGGTTGAACGTTGAGGCGACGTATCCTTGGACAGCGAAGGTGTTACTCTTACTCACTTCAAGAAGCTGGGCGGTCAGACCAGCGGCAAAGGAAGTCCCTTTCTTTTGGATGAAGCGCCACTTTGCCGAAAGGAGGAGGTCAGTCTGTTCTTTCGTATCAACAGCGAAGGCTAGTTCAACGTGCTGGGGAAGGGCGATACTTAAGAAGGGAATATGGGCGAGGCCTTGCTCGCCGTAGAGCATTGAGTAGCCAGTAGTAATTGCCAAATTAGGTCCACTCTCTTCAACTTCAGCAGAGGGGGCGATCATGGTGCCACTGATACCCCCAAGGGCGGGTTCAGCGGTGAGGAGGGCGAAAGATCCAATGAGAATGAGTACGGTTATGAGTGTTCGTTTCATAGCGTAGTCCTTTTTATTCGGAAGCCTTTCGAAGTTCGGGCTGTCCTTTTTCATTAATTCGCTTGGTGATGTAGCGCTCTTTTTCAAGTTGGATTAATAACGCTCCAAGGGATTTGTACTTAGAGCGCTCGATCATCCGGCTTTTATCCATCTGATGGAATTTCGTTCCCACAAAGCTCGTCAGTTGCCAGCTATCTGGGTCAAAGGAGTCGATTACTTTCTTGGCAAGCTCTAAGACTTGGCTATTCATCTTCTCTTGATGGGAAGGCTCAGCGGTGACTTTCACTTCCTTCTTTTGAGGCTTGGGTTTGCTCATAAACGATTCCATGATGAGGATCTCATCACAGCTGTTGGAAAAGATTGGTTTATCACTGACGCTTTCTTTGGTGACGAGGAAGACCTCTTTGCCGTACTTACGGAGCATCTCCATGATGACGGTGAAGTCACTATCACTGGTGATGAAGACGTAGCGGTCGATCACCGGCATGTTGATGATAATCGTCTCGAGCGCCGCTAAGCTGATAATTAAATCAGCGCGGTTCTTGTAGCGTGAAGTAATTGAGGGGGTATCACGAATCTCGAAGTTGTACTCAGTGAGTTGCTTCTTCATCTTCCGAATCGCCGTTGAGTTTCCGCACGCCATCTTAATAACAAAGACGTTCTCCTCATCACTGACGGCGTTGTGCCGCAGGGTAAGCTCATCGAGGAGGAGCTTCAAATCGAGGGTGGCTGGAATATTTTCCAAGTCAATGTAGATTGCGTTGTTTTTTCGTTTCATAAGGTAACTATACCCCACAGCAGATAAACCTAAAAGTCCACCGCCGAGGTGATGACTACTTTTTCTTCGGTGAAGGGGTGAATGAACTTCAACTCTTTGGCGTGAAGGTGGAGTCGGGTGTTCATCCCCGATCCATAGAGGCGGTCTCCTACGATTGGCATGGATAGCCCCATTTGGCTGTGAATACGCAGCTGGTGGGTTCGCCCAGTAATGGGGGTAAACTCCACCCGGGTGTAGTGCCCTTCGGGGTGTTCTTCTACTCGGATTCGCTTTACCAATGTGCTCGCCTCTTTGCCGTGGGTATGATCAACGACTTGGTAGGGGCGGTTGGTGATATCGGCTCGGATAGGAAGGTCGATGGACGCTTCTTTTTCTTTCAAGATTCCTTCAAGGAGCGCCTCATACGTACGCTCTACCTCTTGATTACGAAAAAGGCGGTGCATTCGAGTGAGCGCCTCTTTACTCAAGGCGATGATGATAAGCCCTGAGGTATCCATATCAAGACGGTGGGTAGCACACTGAATTGGAGCCGAGGGGATGAGGGTTCGAACTCGTGTTTCAACTGAGTCAACGATGCGCGTTCCAGGTACTGATCTCAGAGCAGAAGGTTTATTAACCACGATAAAATACTCATCTCGGTAGACGATCTCAAGATTCAGCATTTGCTTTAGAATGGGGCGACAGCGCTCGCTGCACGGGGTGTAGAAGTTCAAGTGCTCTCTTGAGCCATTCCCGTAGAAGAATTCAACAAGGGATGTGACACTGATGTGCTGCTTCAAGGCGTAGGAGAGAAGCTTAATTGCCGCACAGTCGCCACTGCCAGTTGGAATAGCTCTTTCTTCAAAGCACTCATTGAGCGTTACAGTGGTTTTATTAATCGTCGGAATTGCATAGAGACTCGTGTAATGCTCAAGTGCTCTTGCCGAAAGCGCCTGCTGTTCTTTTGGGGTGTTTGACAGATCCTTGATCACTTCGTCGTAGGTGTGAAGGTAGTGTTCATACGCTTCTTCACTGATCAAATGAGGAACCCAGTGGGGAATGTTAGGATGACCACCGCTGACCGCCTTGAGGAGGAGTTCGTTTCCTTCAGAGTCCCTTCCGACAAGGACCCCGATCATCACACCCCCGTTGGGGGCAAAGAGGGTGGATATTGGAATTGTTTTGTTTGAATCAAAGTCGAGGTAGCCACTTTTGGTGATCAGGTGAGCGAGGTAACGAGCGTGGTGACGGGCAGGCCCTTCATCAAAGATTGCGTTCATCATTGGTCTTCATCCAATCAACAAGGAAGTAGTAGAAGAGGAAGATGAAAGCGCTAATCGCCCACGTTAATGGGTGGGCCCAGAAGACTACTCGAATATCGAAGAAGAGGGACAGGCCGACTTTAATGAAGATGATTCGTAATACACACCAGATCGAGAGCATCACCGTCATCGGCACGATTGATTTACCCGCTCCGCGGAAGAGGCCGGTCATCGTGTGGCTGAGGGCGAGGGCCCAGAAGAAAGGCCCGGCGATCAGACCCTTTTGAATACCTAGGTGGATAATCTCACTATCACGGCTGAAGATTGTCATCGCTGGTCGACCAAAGACCATCAAGGCAAAGCCAACCGC
>JBBADN010000202.1:0-2986 GCA_041656455.1 Sphaerochaeta sp.
ACCAGCTCGTTCCGATCATTCCTTTCTTAGCGGATGATAACTTTGAAGCGTTTGGGCCCCTGTACAACCAAGGCCTCAGTGCCGACGATTACCTGGAGATGATCAGCTTCATGCTCGGCGAAGAAGGTCCTCCGGCGATTGAGCAATCGACGATCACCTTACTCCTAGAGACCCCATCTCCCATTAAGACGATGAGTAGTGGAAGAAAAATAGATTCGACAACGTTTGAGTTCAGCTTCCCGTTAATCGACTTTTTACTCTTAGCTGAACCTATGACGTTTACGGTGACGTGGTAGTTAGACGTTAAATTTAAAGTGGAGGACATCTCCGTCTTGGACGAGGTATTCTTTACCTTCAAGGCGGAGCTTACCAGCAACTTTAAGCTTCTGCTCACTGCCATAGGTAAAGAGGTCTTCACACCCGTACACTTCTGCTTTAATAAAGCCCCGTTCAAAGTCGCTGTGGATGATGCCCGCTGTCTGAGGAGCTTTCATCCCCGCTTTGAACGTCCACGCCCGGTCTTCATCACTGCCGGCGGTAAAGAAGGTGCGCAGGCCCAGTGTATGATAGGCGCTTCGAATAAGTTTATTGAGCCCTGATTCGTTCAATCCGACCGCTTCAAGGAACTCGCTCTTCTCTTCGTCAGTTTCGAGTGTTGCGATCTCCTGCTCAATTTTCGAGCAAATCACCACGACTTCAGCGTTCTCTTCGCTGGCGATTGCGGTAACTGTTTCAACGTACGCTGATGAGCCATCGATTCCCTCTTCATCCACGTTACACACGTAGATCACTGGCTTGAGGGTAATTAAGTGCAAATCATACACAAGGGCCATTTCATCAGCTGTAAGATTCAAGCTTCGGGCGCTTTTACCATCACTGAGGGTGTTTTGGAGGCGCTCTAAAAGAGGGAGGAGCTCAGCCGCTTGTTTTTGTGCTTCTTTGGAGAGCGAGCGGGCGCGCTGAGTTTTCTCATACCGCTTGGAGACGGTATCTAAATCTGCTAAGGCGAGTTCGATGTTGATGATATCGATGTCCCGCGCTGGATCCACACTGCCAGAGACGTGAATTACATCCCCATCATCGAAGCAGCGCACCACGTGGGCGATTACTCCAACTTCCCGAATCGACGCTAAGAAGCGGTTTCCCAGTCCTTCACCCCGACTTGCTCCGGCGACTAAGCCGGCGATATCGATGAACTCGAAGGTTGCTGGAATCTTCTTTGCTGGGGGGATGAGCTCCGCTATTTTATCGAGGCGTGAATCGGGAACAGCGACGATTCCAACGTTGGGGTCGATGGTACAAAACGGATAATTTGCCACTTGAGCTGGGGCACTTGTCAGCGCTGAAAAGAGCGTCGATTTTCCCACGTTCGGCAAGCCAACAATTCCACAATTTAATCCCATACGTACCTCGATTTCTTCAAACGGGGCTAGTGTATCATATATTGACTAGCGCGTTAACCACGCCCTATAGTCAAGAAGTGGCTAAACTTCTACACACCCTTGAACATGAACAATTAACAGCCCTCTTACTCATCCTGATCGATGAAAGCGAAAGTCGTGAGAAGGCTCACTTACGCAGTGAAGAGCTCACCTCGTTAGTCGATACGATGGGCCTAAAGCCCATCCACTTTGAGTTCATCCCCCTTCGTGGGGAGAATAGTGCGACGTTAATAGGCAGCGGAAAAGTCGGTGAAGTACACGAGCTCATCGGTGAGCTTGAGTGTGATGTCGTCATCTTGGACCGGCCAATCTCCCCCCGCGTTCAGCGCAACTTAGAAGCAACCTTTGACTGCGCTGTCATCGACCGCGATGAGGTAATCCTACAGATTTTCGCCGACCGCGCCCAAACAAAAGAGGCGTTACTCCAAGTCGAGCTCGCCCGCCTTCAATACTCCCTTCCTCGCCTCGTGCGCAAGTGGACAAACCTCTCCCAACAGCGTGGAGGTGTTCGCGGCTCGCGCGGTGAAGGAGAAACTCAACTCGAACTCGACCGCCGGCAGATTCAAAGCCGCATCGCCTATGTGAAGAAGCAGCTTGAGGGGGTTATTCAACAGCGCGCTACCCAGCGTTCAAGCCGCCTAGAGAGTCCCCAACCGATCGGGGCGATCGTCGGCTACACCAACAGTGGCAAGTCGACGCTCCTAAACACCCTCACCAACGCCGGAATCCTCGCCGAGGATAAACTTTTTGCCACGTTAGACCCAACAACCCGCCTCTTTAAACTTCCCGGTGGCGAAGAGATCCTCTTAAGTGACACCGTTGGATTTGTCAGTGACCTTCCCCACCACCTCATCGATGCGTTTACCTCAACCCTTGAAGAGGCGACGTACGCCGACTTTCTCATCATCGTCTGTGATGCGAGTCACCCCGACCTCATCGCCACCTACACAACAACGGTGAACGTCTTAGAAGATTTAGGAGTGACTGATAAGCCAGCGATTGTTGTGGCGAATAAGATTGACCGTGTTGAAGACCCCTTTGCCCTCGCCCGCCTACAAAGCCTCTACCAGCCCGTGTTAGAGACGTCGCTAAAGACGCTCCAAGGCCTTGATGAACTCGTTGAAGCGATTGCTGGGACGATCCACACCCTCAACCCCACCCTCGCCTATCGGTTTCCGAATGATCGGCATGATTTAGTCGCCTACCTTCACCGCAGTGGTCAAGTCGATGATGTCTCCTACACCGAAGAGGGAATCGTTGTAAAAGCCCGACTTTCGGAGCGCTTTGCCGCCCCATTGACGGCCTACCTCCTCTAGCTCTTCCACCACAGCCAGATTCGCGGTACTATACACTTATGGAGGAAGTGTACAAATGGAAAGACACCTCACCGCTCGCGGATTATTGATCGGAACCCTTGGGCTCCTCGTTATCACCGCCTCATCAATGTACGTTGCCTTACGGATGGGGGCTCTTCCGTGGCCGACTATTTTCGTCACTGTCCTTTCGATGGCTGCCCTTAAGAAAGCGCGCAACTCCACGCTCCA
>JBBADN010000203.1:0-2962 GCA_041656455.1 Sphaerochaeta sp.
AAGTGATCCGCAAGGGCTTGGAATTGACTGCGCGCCCACTGCGCTTCAGGGTTCATCGTTGCGATCGCCCCTTCATTAAAGCTCTTGTTGTAATCGGGGATGATTAAATCGGGATCAAACTCCGTTTTAAACCCAAGACCATTACACTCGGGGCACGCCCCAAACGGGTTATTAAAAGAAAAAAGGCGCGGTTCTAATTCAGGAAGGGTGATCCCACAGTGGGGACAGCTGTTGCGCTCACTGTAGACCTCTTCAAACGAAGTGCCATCATCGCTGAGGAAGGTAATCTTCACTAAGCCCTGAGTCATTTCAATCGCCGTTTCTATGGAGGAGGCAAGTCGGGTTCGAATATCCGCTGAAAGAATTAATCGGTCAACGATGATGTCGATTGAGTGCTTAATCTGCTTATCGAGGGTTGGAAGACCATCTTCAAGATCAATCTGCTCTCCATCAACAACAATGCGTTGATATCCTTGCGCTTTAGCGTCTTCAAAAACCTTACGAAACTCCCCTTTTTTCCCGATTGCAACGGGGCTTGAGACGATGATTCGACTTTGATCTTTTGCTTTGAAGATTGCGTCGATAATCTGATCAACGCTCATCTCGCTAATCTCGCGGCCACAGACGTGACAGTGAGGCGTCCCTACCCGCGCCCAGAGGAGGCGAAAGTAGTCGTAAATCTCCGTTACCGTTCCCACCGTCGAGCGGGGGTTTCGCTGGGTGGAGCGCTGCTCAATGGCGATCGCCGGGGAGAGACCTTCCATGTAATCTACGTCTGGCTTATCCATCTTATCGAGGAACATGCGCGCATAAGAGGAGAGCGACTCGACGTAGCGGCGCTGACCTTCGGCGAAGATCGTATCAAAGGCGAGGGATGACTTACCACTGCCGGAGAGGCCACTGATGACGATCAGTTGGTTTTTAGTCAGAGTGAGGTCGATGTTTTTAAGGTTGTGCTCGCGCGCCCCTTTAATGACAAGTTTATTCTGCATTTCGAATCGCTTCCAATAATGCTTCTTTCGCTTCATCGGCGGTAATTTTCTTGCTTAACACACCCTTCTCATAGAGGAAGATTGCGTTTCCAATCCCAGTGATCGCAACATCAGCGGCTTTTGCTTCGCCGGGTCCGTTGACTTGGCACCCCATGATTGCGACGGTGAGCTCCTTATCAATCGAAAGAAGCTCATCCTCCACTGAGGCAAGAAATCCCATTGAGTCAAAGCTGTGGCGGCCACAGCGGGGACAGGAGACGATCCGAATCCCTTTCTTTCGCAGTCCAAGGGTTCGGAGTAGCTCAACACCCGCTTGAATCTCCGTTTCAATCTCACCGGTAATTGAGATCCTCAGCGTATTGCCAATCCCCTCTGATAACAACGTCCCAAGCGCCCACGTTGAGCGGGTAACCGCTGAGACAACTGAGCCCGCCTCAGTAACGCCGAGGTGAATTGGATACGTACTCGCTGCGGCAAAGAGGCGGTTCGCTTCAATGGTGAGATCCGTATCACTCCCCTTTAGTGAAACCACCGTATTCGTAAAGTTAAGTTTTTCAAACCAATCGAGGTACTCTAAGGCGGTGTTTCGCATCAATTCTGCCGGTGAAGCGGCTTCTTTTCTTGGAAGCGATCCACTATTAAGGCCAATACGGATGGCGATATTCGCATCTTTGGCGGCACGAACCACCTCATCGACTTTCCATCGCGCTCCGATATTCCCGGGGTTAATTCGAATCTTATCCGCCCCCGCTTTAATCGCATCAAGGGCGAGTTCGTGGTCAAAGTGGATATCGGCAACGATTGGAATCGGGGAAGCTTCACAGAGGTATTTAAAGACTTTGTGATCATCCTTTGACGGATAACTAAAGCGAATAATGTCGCAGCCCATCGTATTAAGCCGGCCAATTCTTCGAAGTAGCGCTTCAGCGCCCCTTCCATCAGTTGGCAGGGCGTCGTCATACATCGTTTGAATGAGAATCGGCTGACCGCTACCGAGAGCGTGGTTTCTTATATAGACAAGATGAAGGTCATTCATCACTGAGTACTCCTTGGCATGAGTGTACTAAACGTTTGCCTCTTTGAACAGAGATACTACACGCTTGTGTAGGTTATTTTACTTCGCTCCCACACGCTTACTTTTCAGTGCCTTACGGTTCAAGAGGGCGAAAAGGCTTTGGAGAAAGCCGATGAGAAAGAAAAGAACGTGAAGAAACATCACGGTTTTGATGATGAGACATTGGATGACGATCCACACTATGAGCACGAAGCCCAAGCCAAATGTGGTGAGATTGCCTATGGTCGGGCGCGTAAGAAGAAGCAAAAATCCGCCGATGTTCCCCCCACCTATTACCCCTGCCAAAAAGAGTCCTATGAAAAAATAGGATTCAAAGGGGGAGTTCTCAAGCAACGAAAGGGGGGCGCCGAGGGGGTTTATAGGATTCGTAATTGCAGCTAGACCCCCAGCAAGAGCTCCGATACCGACAAAGAGATGAAGAGCTAAAAGAATTCTTCTTCGGGTGTTCATGTTAGTGTACCTGAGCAAAGACCCGAGCTACAGCTGTTTTTTCATCAACAACAATACTGTAGAGCTCATAGGGACTAAAGAAGAGGAAATGTTCCGAATCAAGACGGACGGTTGTGGTAATCGCCATCGTTTGGAGGTGGACAAACCCGTTTATATCGCGAAGAAGGTTGGGCGCTCTTTCACTGTACGTTGAGGAGACGAGAATGGAGCCTGCTTCGACAAACAATACGACACCCTCTTTGCTATGTGCTTCAAACACTCCGGAAAAAGAGGTTGGGTTCATCACGTGGTAGTGAATCTTTCCCACCTCAAAGATTGAGTGGTAGCGCTCAATGTTTGCTAGCGAATCGTAAATCATATCACCTACGGTAAAGAGTCAATGAATATATTGCAAGCTCCGAGCGTATTATCTACTCTTAAGTTATGAAACATTCACTCCTCTATG
>JBBADN010000204.1:0-2944 GCA_041656455.1 Sphaerochaeta sp.
CCAGATTTCTTCTTACATCTACAACTACGGTGGAAACTACCTCGAAAACGGTAAAGCCGTCTTTGATACCCCCGAGTCCATTGAAGGAATCCGCTTCTACGGTAACCTCTTAGGCAACTACGGCCCTCAAGGCGTAACGAGCATGTCGTGGGAAAACATCATGCCCGTCTTCCAAGCAGGGAAAGCAGCGATGTGGACTGACGCTTCGGTCTTCTACGGACAGATCGTCGATCCTTCCAAGACGGCGATTCCCGCCGACGATATCGGTGTAGCCCAACTTCCTCGTGGACCGAAGGGTGACTCTCCGTTCATCGTTGTCTCTTGGGGTATGGCAATGAGCCACGCATCGAAGAATAAAGATGCTGCTCAGAAGTTCCTTGACTGGTCGACGAGCAAAGAACTTGCCAAGGAAGGTATGTTCGCAAACATCACGATGGCTCGTGATTCAGCGTGGGCTGATGCCGACGTTCGAGCGATCATGCACCCGGGCCTCGTTGAAACCCAAGCCCATGCAGCAAAGAACGGCTATCCGTTTGACCGCCCCTTCATGAGCAGTGTTGGTGAAGCGCGTGACTTAATCGGTGAAGTTATCATCGAATCAATCAACAGCCGTGGAACCTCAAGTCGCCTTGAAGCGCTTGCCCACGAGAAGGCCCAAGCAGTTGATGCCCTTCTTAAGGCTGATGGCGAGTACGGTCTCTAAGATGTAATTTGTGCAATTGCCGGCCGAAGAGTTCTTCGGTCGGCTTTGGCACATGGAGTATGTAATGATCCAACAAGGCTTTTTTGAACGCAATCTACGCTACCTCTTTCCGCTACCCGCTGTCATCTTCGTCGTCGTCCTTATGGTCTTTCCTGTCGGGTATACGTTTTTCCTAAGCTTTACCGACTGGACCCTCACCAGTGGACGGGCGATGAACGTTGTTGGGTTTGAAAGCTACCTTAAAGTGCTTAAAGAGCCGCGCTTCATCGAAAGTGTCGGCCGAACATTTTACTTTACCTTCGGGGCGGTCTTTTTCGAGATGATTCTCGGGACAGCCCTCGCCCTCATCCTTAACCGCTCGTTTGTAGGAAAAGATGCGGTTAAAACACTGTTACTCTTACCCCTTGTGGCAACTCCCGTTGCCATCGGTATTGTGTGGAACCTCTTCTACGACCCGACGATTGGGGTCTTGAACTGGGTTCTCAGCGTCCTCCACCTTCCGCAGAGCGGGTGGGTCAGTGACGCCAAGACGGTTATGCCGTCATTAATTCTTGTTGATATTTGGCAGTGGACACCAATGATTACGATCATCGTCTTAGCGGGCCTTGCAGGCCTTTCCAGTGAGCCGTACGAATCAGCGATGGTCGATGGGGCAAACGCCCGCCAGGTGCTCTTCCGCATTACCTTACCGATGTTAATGCCAACGATTTTAACGGCGGTGATCCTTCGCTCGATCGATGCCTTAAAGACGTACGATATTATCTATTCGATGACTCGAGGCGGCCCAGGATACTCTTCGGAGAACTTAAACATCCTCGCCTTTAAATATAGTTTTGAATACTTCCGTCTTGGTCAGAGTGCCGGGATGTTAGTCTTCCTCTTTATCGTTGTGCTCTTCTTCAGCCTCGGGGTGATGCGCCTCCGCCGGGCGTTTGAGATGTAGGGGGGATGTGATGAATAAACAAACTCCCGTAGCAAAATTCTTCTTCGCCCTCCTATTGGTGCTCATCATCATCCCGATCCTCTTTCCTTTTGTGTGGATGCTTGCCTCGTCGTTTAAAACGCAAGTCGATATTATTCGCTGGCCGCCGAAGATCTTCTTTAAGCCGGTGATGCAGAACTACAACCGCGTCTTCGTCGAGCAGAACTTCCTTCGCTACATGAAGAACTCCCTCGTCGTCTCCGTTGTCAGTGTCTTTCTTTCGTTAATTCTCGGATTACCAGCGGCGTACTCGATCGCCCGCTATAAACAAACTCGCCTCTCAGTCTTCATCCTCGTCGCCCGCCTTATGCCCGGTATCTCATTTCTCATGCCGTGGTACATCGTCTTCTCTCGCCTACGGCTGATGGATAGCTACGTCGCCTTGATCCTAAGCCACATGCTCATCGCCCTTCCCTTAGTGGTGTGGGTGATGAGTCCGTACTTCGACTCCGTCCCGCGCGAGCTTGAAGAAGCGGCGATGGTCGATGGGCTTACCCAGCAGGCGTCGTTCTTGAAAATTCTTTTGCCCCTCTCTGGCCCTGGGGTTGTAACAGCAACCACGCTTAGTTTCATCTTCAGTTGGAATAACTTCATGTTTAGCCAAGTCCTCAGTCAGCAGAAGACGCGAACCCTCCCGATCGCCGTCTATAACTTCCTCTCCTACGTCGAAGTCGACTGGGGCTCGGTAATGGCCGCTGCGGTGGTGATCATGGCTCCGGCAATCGTTTTGACGATGATCTTCCAGAAGTACGTCATCCAAGGACTCACTACGGGAGCAGTAAAAGGATAGCAATGAATATTTCACTCTTAGAACCGATTGGGATTAGCGAAGAACGCATCAACGCTTTCGCTGACGAACTACGTGCTGATGGACACACCGTTACCTACTACCCAAATAAGACGAGTGATGTTAATGAATTAATCGCCCGCTCGAAGAACCAAGAGATCATCCTCATCGCGAATAACCCGTATCCCGCTGAGGTAATACAATCCAATCCTGCCTTGAAGATGATTGCTGTTGCCTTTACCGGTGTAGATCACGTTGACCTTACTGCAGCAAAAGAAGCGGGTGTTATCGTTACCAACTGTGCTGGCTACTCCGACCAAGCAGTCGCTGAGCTCGTTATTGGTTTGACCCTTTCAATTATGCGCAAAATTCCCCAAGGCGATCGTGTTACTCGGAGTGGAGGAACAAGTGCTGGTCTCATTGGGGAGGAGATCGCCGCTAAGCGGGTAGGGATCATTGGCCTGGGGCGAAT
>JBBADN010000205.1:0-2920 GCA_041656455.1 Sphaerochaeta sp.
CCTCGATATTCAAAGCTTCCAAGACGACCTGCATGCCTTGATCGGCGGCGAGGCGGTCCACCTTCCCCGCTACGACTTTAAAACCTTAACGCGAACCTTCGATGAAGAGGCGTGTCAGTTAGATAATCGAACCGTCTTGATCATTGAAGGGATTCACGGGATGAACCCCGCGGTGACAAACTCAATCCACCGCGAAGGGCTCTTTAAGATTTATATCTCCGCCCTCACCCAGATCAACCTCGACGACCACAACCGAATCTCAACAACCGATAACCGAATTCTGAGGCGCATCGTCCGCGACCACCGAACCCGCGGTACCGATGCTGAAACAACCCTTAATATGTGGCCCTCCGTTCATCGAGGGGAAGACCGTTACATCTTCCCCTATCAATCGAACGCTGATGTGATGATCAACAGCGCCTTAGATTATGAACTCGGGGTCCTCGCTACGTACGCGCAACCGCTTCTTCGCATGGTGAAGCCAAGCGCAGGGGCGGCATACGAAACCGCCCGGCGCCTACTCCGCTTCTTGGAGCACGCAAACCCAATCCCCGACACCCTCGTCCCCTCCGATTCTCTTCTTCGTGAGTTCATCGGTGGGAGTGAGTTTGGCGTCATTTAGGAGCTTTTATGGAAATCTATGATAGTGAAAAGATCCGAAAAACGGATCTCGCCCTCCTCTTTGATTCGCCGGTAACCCTCTATCCTGAGTCGCTTACCAGTTTAGGCGAATGTACCCTCGCCCTCGTTCGCTTTGGTAGTAAGAAGTACCTCATCGCCAAAGGAAGTGGGCCAATCTTCGATGAATTAGAAGGCGAGCTCATTGGCTCGCTGAAGCGCTGTCCAACTAACCACGCTAACCGCTTAGTGCTCAATACGTACCTGCCGTACACCAAGCCAACAATCAACAGTGAAGGGCGTCCCTCCATCGGCCTCGGTGATCGCCTTGGCGAGGCGACTGCCGGTCATATAAAGGCCCTTGAAGGAACAAACGTCTTCCCCTACTTCGCCCAACAATCGATCCGGGAGTTAAACCTCACCAATCGCAGCTTTGATGAAGTAATCGACAGCGCCGCCTACGCCGTCTTCCAAATGGGATACACCGCCGGCTGGGGTGCTGATGGTGATCACCTAAAGAAGAAAGAGGAAATTATCCACGCCTTAGCGTGTGGGGCAACGATGATCACCCTCGATTCTTCTGATCTGATCGACAACACGATCGCTTCATTGAACTCAGCTGAGCTTGAAGCGCGCTACACATCTGTTGCCGAAGCGACTCGGTACTTCTATGAAGAGCTCTACCAAGGCCACACAATCGAGCTTGGGGATACCTCCCTTACGATCGACCGCCACTCCTTGATGAAGGATGTCCTCATCTACGGCCAGGCGCTCGACTTTATTCAAATGATTTGGGAGAGTGTAGCGGCGTTTAAAGAAGGATCGGCGTTCTTAGAAGTCTCAATCGATGAGACGGCGACCCCAACTGATCCAAAGAGCCACCTCTTCATCGCCTTGGAGTTAAAGCGCCGCGGCGTTGGATTAAAAACTCTCGCCCCACGCTTTGTTGGTGAATTCCAAAAGGGAATCGATTACATCGGCAATCTTGCCGCCTTCGAAGAGGAGCTAATCATCCATGAGGCGATCGCCCTTGAGTTTGACTACCGCCTCTCGATTCACTCCGGTAGTGATAAGTTCTCGATCTTCCCCCTTTTAGCGAAGCACATCGACCGCCCCTTCCACGTAAAGACGGCGGGAACGAACTGGCTTGAGGCGATGCGTGTCGTTGCCCTAACTGATCCGGTGCTCTATCGAAGGATGCACCACCACGCCTTAGAACGCTTTGAGGATGCAACGAGGTTCTACATGGTAACGACGGACCTTTCGAAGATAAAGAGCCTCGGCACCGTTAAAGATAGTGAGCTTTCGGCGTACCTCGATGATAATAACGCCCGTCAACTGCTCCACATCACCTACGGGTATCTGCTGCAGGACAAAGACGAAGATGGAACCTACCTCTTCAACGATGAGTTCTTCGCCCTCTTAGCGAAGGAAGAGGCGCTTTACCAGAACCTCCTTGAAGGACACATTGGCAAACACCTCGTTCTCTTAGGGTGGAAGAACGTGTAAACAAGTACTTAATCAATAGAATGAGTGAAGGCGGCCTTGGCCGCCTTCTTCTCTAGGATTGAGTCTTTAATCGTTGGATTAGACGTTGTAGATGTGCTTCAGTTCATCAAAGAGGCCAGCGACCTCCGCCTTGCACTTTCCACACGTCGTTCCGTACTTGGTGATCTCGGCAAGCTCTTCGAGGGTGGTTGCTTGCTTTGTTTTCACCAGATTCTCAATTTGAATATCAGTGACGTTGTTACACTCACAGATGACTTTGGCGATCTCGTGTTGGTACGGGTTGGGAAGGTTGTTCTTCTCTAGGTAATCATCGATCGCAGCCCGTAAGCCCTTATCCCCTAAAACGGAGCAGTGGAACTTGTGATCAGGCAGCCCTCCAAGGGCGTCGGTGATCTTATCCGGTGAGAGGTGGTACGCCTCTTCTAAGCTTAAGCCCACGGCGAGCTCACTCATCATCGAAGTCGATGCAATTGCTGATGCACACCCGTAGGTGAGCCAGCGAATCGCCTGTATAGAATCGTCCGCCACTTGAATCATGACGCGCATCTGATCACCACAGGCGAGGGATCCGACATCACCGATTCCGTCGGGAACGAAGTTTTCTTGTTCATCCCACGTATTGCGGGGATTCATGAAGTGGTCCTTCACCGTTGGACTATATACCCACTGGGCCATAAAGTTACTCATAACGTAGACATCTCCCTGAGCCGCTTAATTATTGGAGGCAGCTTCTCCAGAACATATGTAACATCATCTTCGGTATTGTAGCGCCCGAAGCTGAAGCGAATTGATC
>JBBADN010000206.1:0-2909 GCA_041656455.1 Sphaerochaeta sp.
CATCAACCACAGTTTTGGTGATGAGAAAACGAAGATTGTCACGCCTTCACTTAAGCCACTTTCGAAGATCGCCCTCTTTGGAATTGTGACGATTAACACCGCCCAAATCGCCCCCACCCTCATCGCGCAAGCAAGCGCGGCGTACCTGCCAATCTTCTTGCTTGCCGCCGCCTTAGCGTTTTTTGGTTACCCAACATCAAACGCCCTAGGCGCTCTTGCGAAGCTGAACCTTCAAGAGCGCAAGAGCCTCACTTTCGCCGCTTCAATGCGGAACATCAGTGCCGCGTTAGTCTTGGCGATCAACTACTTTTCCCCAATGACCGCCCTTCCAGTAATCTTTGGAATCGTCAGTCAACAAACTATTTGTGCAATCATGGCCGCACTCTTATATGGCCCAACACATAAGGAGCAACAGTAATGAAGAGAAACGAGAAGATTCTCCAATATGGTGAAGGAAACTTCCTTCGAGCATTTGTCGATTGGATGGTCGACATCCTCAATGAAAAAACTGATTTCAATGGATCGGTCGTCATCGCTCAACCCCTTGAGCGCGGCCTTTCCGATCTTATCAACTCCCAGAACGGGGAGTATACAACCGTCCTTCGCGGGGTCCAAAATGGCGAGACCGTTGAAGAGTACCGCAAGATTACCAGCGTCAGTCGCTGTCTAAACCCCTACGATGAAGCGGACTTTGAATCGTACAAAGCGCTTGCTACCAGCGGCGAGCTGCGCTTTGTCGTTTCAAACACCACTGAAGCAGGAATCGCCTACCACAAAGAAGCGTACACCCCCACCTCGGTGCAATCCTCCTTCCCCGCAAAAGTCACCGCGTTCCTCTTTGACCGCTACACCCACTATAACGGTGATGCTTCCAAGGGGTTAATCTTCATCCCGTGTGAGCTCATCGATAAAAACGGCGATTTCCTTAAAGAGTACGTCCTGCGCCACAGCAGTGACTGGAACCTCGGTGATGAGTTTATTTCATGGGTCAATGACGCGTGTGATTTCACCAACAGCCTCGTTGACCGAATCGTTCCTGGCTACCCCCGGGCGGAAGCTGAGGAGCTCTGGAAGAAGATTGGCTGGGAAGATCAGCTGATGGCGAGTGCCGAAATCTTCCACCTCTGGGTTATTGAATCCGCCAAGGGCGGGTATGAAGCTGAGCTCCCCTTACAGAAAGCGGGCCTCAACGTCGTTTGGACTGATGATATGTCCTTCTATCGCACCCGCAAAGTGCGAATCCTCAACGGCGCGCACACGATGAGCGTCCTCGCCGCCTACCAAGCAGGCCTTGATACCGTCCAAGATTGTATCGCTGATAAGGAGCTGCTCTACCCGTTCATGAGCCAAGGAATCTTCAATGAGATCATCCCATCAATGGATGGATCAAAAGAAGAGTTAGAGGTGTACGCCAAAGACGTCCTCGAGCGCTTTGAGAACCCGTACAACCCCCACTTCCTCCTCTCGATCTCATTAAACTCCGTTTCAAAGTTTAAGACTCGAAACCTCCCCTCCCTCCTTGGCTACTACCAGAAGCACGGCGCCTTACCGAAGCTCCTTGTCTTCAGCCTTGCTGCCCTGATCTCCTTCTACGAGGGAACAGAGTTTGACGGAGCGGCCCTTATTGGTAATCGAAAGGGACAGAGGTATTTGATCCAAGATGATGAGGCGATTCTCACCTTCTTCAGTGGCCTCTACAAAGAAGGTGGTAGCGTCGAAGCGAAGGCACAGCGCCTCGCGCAGAACGTTCTTGCCAACGAGAGCTTCTGGGATCAAGATTTAACAAACATTGCTGGTCTCTGTGAACTCGTCGAAGGGTATTTGACGAAAATTTGGAGCGACGGAATGAAGAGTGCTCTTAAGGAGTTAGTATGAAAAAAATTGTCGATGCGATCCAAGTCCGAAGTGAAGACACCGTAGCAGTTGCCGTTCACCTCCTTGAAAAAGGGGCGGTTATTACTGCTGGAACATATAGCACCCAGCTATTGGAAGACATCCCTGGTGGACATAAGTACGCCCTCGTTGCGATCAAGAAGGGTGACCCTATTATTAAATATGGTGCTCCCATGGGCGAAGCTACCGCTGATATCGCCGTTGGTGAACACGTACACACCCACAACACGAAGACCCTCCTCAGTGAGCACGCTGAGTACTCCTACGATACCTCAATTCGCGATTCGTTCATCGAAGAAGCGAACGAGCGTGCTAAAAAGTGGGCCAACAACGTCCCAACGATCGAGGCGTTTGAACGTGCAGATGGGAAGATTGGAATTCGTAATGAAATCTGGATCGTTCCCACCGTTGGGTGTGTAAACCTCACCGCCGATAAAATCATTAAGTGGGCGGATAAGAACCTTGAAAAGAACGAGCACTACGATGGGACGTACGTGTGGACCCACCCCTTTGGGTGCTCCCAACTCGGTGATGACCATGAAATGACGCGAACGATTCTCGCTGATTTAGTTCACCACCCCAACGCCGGGGGAGTCTTAGTCCTCTCCCTCGGGTGTGAAAACAACACCCCCGAGTCGTTCAAAGAGCTCGTTGGTGATGTTGATCCCGCCCGGGTGAAGTTCCTCACCACCCAAGAGGTGGATGATGAGCTACATGCTTCAAATGAACTCCTCCAAGAGCTCTACGATACGATGCAAAGCGATCGGCGAACAACGGTGGGAATGGACCGCCTCGTCGTTGGCTTTAAGTGTGGCGGCAGTGACGGGTACTCAGGGATCACGGCAAACCCCCTCGTTGGCTACTTCTGTGATGAGCTGACGGCGATGGGTGGAAGTGGAATCCTCACCGAGGTACCAGAGATGTTTGGCGCCGAGCAGCTCTTAATGAACCGCACCGCCAACGAAGCGGTCTATGAAAAGACCGTTGATTTGATCAACGACTTTAAGCACTACTTC
>JBBADN010000207.1:0-2905 GCA_041656455.1 Sphaerochaeta sp.
TAAACTCGCTGTTCGAAGAACGTAGCTTTTAACGCTCCGCCGGCTGCCGGGCTCGCGGGGTTCAACTGACCTCAGTTCGGGAAAATCTGCAAATATCTCTTCGTTCATACTATTCCTTTACAAGAGCCGCTCAAGCTGTTCCATTAAGAAGAGCGCTTTATCCTTTAAGCTCACCGCATCGACTTGAATATACATGATATTTAACACGTTGCGGTCAAGGCGAACCTTCTTATTGGAGAGGGCGATTAAATTCATCACTTTATCAATCTTTAAATCAGCAACTTTCCCAAACTCGATGCGCACCTCCCCCCTCCGATCACTGAGGGTTGTGATCGCGAGGCGGCGGCAGATTGTTTTTATCTGGGCGATGTAGAGGAGGTTCTCAACTTCTTCAGGAATTGAGCCGTAGCGATCAGCAAGCTCAGTACGCAGAGCGTGGAGCTCTTCATCACTTTTAATGGAAGAGATCTTGCGATACACCTCAAACTTCACACTTGGAGCTTTAATGTACGTATCAGGAATGAAGCCGGTGTAGTCGAGTTCAAGGAGGACTTCCCGGTCCTCCACCTTCTCCCCTTCATTCTGCAACGTTCTGATCGCTTCATCGAGGATCCTAATGTACATATCAAGGCCGACTGAGGCGAGTTGACCGCTTTGCTCGCGACCAAGTAGGTTACCCGTGCCGCGCATCTCCATATCTTTTAAGGCGATCTTAAAGCCACTACCTAAATCCGTTAACTCGCTGATGATCCTCAGGCGCTTCACCGCAAGCTCATTGAGTGAGCTATTCTCCGGGTAGAAGAGGTAGGCGTACCCCTGGCGGTCACTTCGCCCCACCCGGCCACGGAGCTGATAGAGCTGACTAAGCCCGTAGCGATCCGCCCGGTCGATGATAATCGTATTAACATTGGGAATATCAATACCGTTTTCAATGATCGTTGTAGAGACGAGGACTTGAATCCCTTGGTGGATGAAGCGGCGCATCTGATCTTCTAACTTGGCTGCTTCCATTTGCCCGTGGGCGAGGTCGATTACTGCTTCAGGGACGAGCTCCTCTAGGCGAGAGACGACCCGAGGTAGGGACGCGACGTGGTTGTGGAGATAGAAGACTTGCCCGCCTCGCTCAAGCTCCCGCCGGATCGCCTTGGTAACGAGATACTCGTCATACGTATCGATGAACGTCTCTACCGCCCGCCGCTCGATTGGTGGGGTTGCTAAGAGGGACATGTCCCGAATCTTCAAGAGGGACATGTAGAGGGTTCGGGGAATTGGGGTTGCAGAGAGGGAGAGCGAATCGATGTTTGTCCGTAGAGTTTTGATCCGCTCCTTATCCTTTACCCCAAAGCGCTGCTCTTCATCAACAATAAGCAAGCCGAGGTTGTTATATAGCAGATCCTTTTGAAGGATTCGATGAGTTCCAAAGAGAACATCAACCTTCCCTTCAGCTACCTCAACGAGGATCTGTTTTTGCTTCTTCGGCGGGACAATCCGTGACAGCTGGGCACTCTTAATGGGAAAAGAGCCGATGCGCGCCATGAATGTTTGGTAGTGCTGCTCCGCGAGAATTGTTGTCGGGGCGAGGAAGGCGACTTGCTTACCGTCCATCACCGCTTTAAACGCTGCTCGGAAGGCGATCTCGGTTTTTCCGTAGCCGACATCGCCGCAGATGAGGCGGTCCATGACGATGGGTTTTTCCATATCCTCTTTGATCTCATCGATACATTGGATTTGATCAGCGGTCTCATCGAAGGGAAACGACGCTTCAAACTCAACTTGCCAATCGGTGTCTTTACTAAACGCGTGACCGACAGAGTTCATCCGCTTCGCATAAAGGGCAATTAAGTGCTTCGCTAAGTTTTCGGCGTTCTTTCGTGCCTTCGCCTTTTTTGTCTCCCATCCCGTTCCCGCGAGGCGGTCGAGGCGCGGGGAAGAGCCGTCGCTGCCGATGTAGCGCTGGATTAAGTTCGCCTGCTCGATTGGGACGTAGAGGTTCTCCCCATCGGCGTACTCAATCTTAATGAAGTCCCGCTCGCGGTCAAAGGAGGAGACGCGGTCGATCTTTTCAAAGCGCCCGATTCCATAGTTAACGTGAACGACGTAATCTCCTTCATTCAAATCAACGAAGGAGTCTAAGGGGGTGCTTTGGGTGTGGCGGAGCGTCTTTACCACTTCGCGCCTTCGCCCAAAGATTTCGTGCTCGCAGATCGCCAAGACGTTCAAAGAAGGAATACCAAAGCCGCCACTGAGTTCGCGCTCTTCAAACCTCAATCCTTCAATGTGACTGAGCATCTGCTCTAAGCGCTGCTTCTGAAGGGTATTTGAGGCGAAAATCGTCGGCTGCCACCCCCCGCGGATGAGCGAGTTGAGGTCATCCTTTAAGAGGGTGAAGTTCCCAAAGTACGAACGCGGCCCGTCGAAATCAAAGCGGTGGGCAACTCCGCCCTTTTGGGCGATATCGCCAACCATGATGATGCGATTCTTTTCAAGGAACGTGGGGTAATCTAAGAGGAGCTCATCGGGCTTTGGGGCTAAACGGTCCCGTTGAAACACACTACGATAGAGCGCCTTTGCTTCACTTTGGAGACTTTTATACGAAGTGCTCAGCCGTTGATCACCGATAAAGGCGAACTGGTCGCTCTTCTTCACGTACGCCTCAATTGAACTCTCTTCATCCTCGCTCGCTTCCTTAAGAATGGTAATGCTGACTTTGGGAAGGGTTTTAATCGTCTCTTGGGTGATCGGATCAAAGGTAGAGATGCGCCCAATCGTATCCCAATCGGCGTATATGCGGTATGGGTTGGTCGCCTCAAAGGGGAAGATGTCGATGACTTCTCCCCGAATGGAGAATTGGCCCATCGCTGTTGTTGAAACGACTTGAATATACGAGCCTTCAGCGAGGCGTTGA
>JBBADN010000208.1:0-2900 GCA_041656455.1 Sphaerochaeta sp.
CCCATCGCTTTGGCGATGTGGACGCACTCGCGGGCGAGTTCTTTTGAAAGTGGGAGAGTAGCATTGGCGTCTCGTTCTAAGAATACGAGGTGCTTCGGATCATAGATTGCATCAAAGTTTAACACAGTAGCTCCTTCAAACGCTTCACTATGTGCTTCATACCACGCCCGCGATCCTTGTAAGGCGAGCTCCTCTCCATCAAAGGAGGCGACGATGATGCGGGTATTCTTCGCTCGATTTGACCGAAAGTGCTGAGCAAGGGCGGTAAGGATTCCCACCGAGATGAGGTTATCCCCCGCCCCTGGGGAGATAGTATCGGTGTAGTAGAAACGAAGGGGTCGAACGTAATAGAACCCACCAAGGAGGCCAACGCCAACGAGTAAGAGGAGGATTGGGGGAACGTTCGGCCGAAAGAGGCGAAGCTGCGTTACTTCAACTACACTTTGGAAGAAGGAGAGGAGAAACGAGCCAACAACGAGCGCAACTGGAAGGCTCGCCTTCTTCCGCTCAAAGTACTCGATCGGGGCACTGTCGTGGTGGGCACTGAAGATGATTGTCGAGTGAACGTCCTCTTTGGGTTCGATCACCCCGTGGACGTTAATCCCTTTTTCTTTTGCCCACACACACCGTGGATGAGCTCGCCCGAGGGTATCGAAGGCGTACCAGCAAAGTAAACCACTGATTACTACGCTAAGATACGGTAGGCCGAGGAGGTTTAAGAGGACGATGGGAAGGTAGGCGTAGGTAAAGAAGGTGAAGATCCGTTTTAAGGCGTGTTGATCAATCGTAATCGATTGGGTTTCCGTTTGGTCACACACCCCTTCAAAGGTTGTTTTAATGAGGCTTGCTGCACTCAACGATTCTTCGCTTCCACTGAGGCGAGGGCCACACTGCTCAAGGATTGAGGCGGTAGTGTTCAGCGCTTCTTGGGCGAGCCGACCCGCTTTTAACGTAGCGAGCTTAGATTTAGTACGAACCTCATTCTCTTTCACACGTAATATGATGACAAGCACCTATCACTGTGTCAACTAAGGTGAAGCACCTCCATCACTGCATTCTTTGAGTTTCCCAGTCTGTGATAAAACCAAAGAGATTAGCTTGTTATTTTGTAATCAATTACGACTCGTTTCAACATCCCCAAGATTGAAGGGTAATGTAGTACACCCTTGGATGATGCGCCACCAAGAGCGAAACTCAATTCCCCTTACCTAGTACCCCTTGTCTTTCTTCTTCAGCCCAATACATACTGGAACCACCTTTATGTAGGGCTAGCTCTTATGTCTTCGATAACAAAGGGGAGCTGGCCCTATCTTATTTTTTAAAGACCATAGCATATTAAAGAAGTCCCTTTCAGATGCTTAAGACAATATCGCTTATGCTTGAGTCGTTCACCATAAGGGTCTCTAAACCCTCCTTGACAAATATGATACCACTCACTATAGTTTGAATCCGATTGGTAACTGAGCTGAGCTCAGGGCCCCAGAAGAGGAGAGGTGCCCGAGCGGCCGAAGGGGGCGGACTCGAAATCCGTTGTACTGGTCTCCAGTACCGAGGGTTCAAATCCCTCTCTCTCCGTACGGCTTTTTTGCTTAGTGACTGATTATTAGGAGAGGTGCGAGAGTGGCCGAATCGGGCTCCCTGCTAAGGAGTTGACCTGGTAACGGGTCCGGGGGTTCGAATCCCCCCCTCTCCGATTTGTTTTTTATACGAGACCATAGCTCAGCTGGATAGAGCATCAGTTTGCGGAACTGAGGGTCGGAGGTTCGAATCCTCTTGGTCTCATAGCGTAACAAAATCGTCTTTGGAGAGATGTCCGAGTGGTCGAAGGAGGCAGTCTTGAAAACTGTTGGGGCGCAAGTCTCCGGGGGTTCGAATCCCTCTCTCTCCGTTTGATTTTCTTACCACAGTGCAACCTTGGAGAGATGTCCGAGTGGTCGAAGGTGCACGCTTGGAAAGCGTGTGTGCGCAAGCACCAGGAGTTCGAATCTCCTTCTCTCCGTTTGTTCCAGCCAACAGATTCTGTGCTACAAGCATCCGCCTAACCCCGTCAGGCCTGGAAGGGAGCAGCGGTACGTGGACTGCTTGTGAGACGCAGGCGATTTGTTGGCTGGTTCTATTAAAACCCCTTCATCTATGGTAAGGTATCAAGGAACTTTGGGGGGCAAATGGCACAATACGAAGTAACAGCAACGAAGAAACGACCACAGGATTTTTCCACCCTCGTCGGTCAACCTTTTGTTGTCTCAACGATTGAAGGTGCGATCGCCCAAGGCCGAATCGCCCACGCCTACCTCTTCAGTGGACCTCGAGGGGTGGGAAAAACCTCCGCTGCTCGAATCCTTGCCCGATCATTAAACTGTGATGAAGGCCCAACAGCCACACCGTGTGGGGTGTGTGCCCACTGTACTGAGATTAAGGCAGGTAACAGCGTTGATGTCATTGAAATTGACGGAGCGAGTAATACTGGGGTCAATGATATTCGCCAGATCAAAGACGAAGTCCTCTTTCCCCCACAGAGTAGCCGCTACAAGATCTACATCATTGACGAAGTACACATGCTCTCAATTAGTGCGTTTAACGCCCTCTTAAAGACATTAGAAGAGCCCCCTTCTTACGTCATCTTCATCCTTGCCACTACCGAGCTTCAGAAAGTCCCCGCCACGATTCGCTCGCGGTGTCAGCAATTCCACTTCCAGCTCATCGGCTTAGATTTAATTAAAGAATCCCTTACCCAAGCCGCTTCAGACCAAGGCATTAACGCCGATGATGACGCCCTCTTTTGGATCGCCCGCGAAGCAACGGGCTCGATGCGCGATGCGTACACCCTCTTTGACCAAGTCGTCGCCTTCAGCAGTGGACACATCACGATGGAGACGATTCAATCGAAGCTCGGCTTAGTC
>JBBADN010000209.1:0-2899 GCA_041656455.1 Sphaerochaeta sp.
ATGATCGCCTGGGTGTACTCCATCTCCTCTTTTTCCGGGTTGGTGTCATCCAGCCGCAGGTGGCAACGCCCCTTATACTTCGCCGCTAAGCCAAAGTTTAAGGCAATCGCTTTAATGTGACCGATGTGTAAATACCCATTGGGTTCTGGGGGGAAGCGGGTAACAATTTCATTATTAGGAACTCGGCCGTTGGCCAAGTCGTCTTCGATGATTCGCTCCAAGAAATTCTGGGGCTCAACTCTCATTTCACGATCACTCATGCTCATTCCTTTGCTCTAACGTATATACCCGCCCATAGTAGCATAGACGGGGGGTTTGGGCGAGAGTCCTCAGTATAGTGCTTGGACGCGAACGTGCTCAATTGTTGCCTGATACGCCTCGCCATTTGAAGCGAAAAATGCCCCAAAACTCACCGACTTCGTTGTCCCAGGGAGTTCAGATGAACCAACCCACTGTATCTCACTCTCTTCATTCGCTTGGTAGCCGATGCGCACAGCGCCACGATCCCACTCTAAATGCCAGATTAGATAGGTGGAGGTGCTCGTAAAGGGGAGGGTAATTATTGAGGGGACACTGCGAATCATAGTGAACGCGCGAAGCGAATGGGCGTTTACCCCGATCGAAGTGAAGACGCTATCGAGGTGGTAGGCGCACAGCCCGACGTACCCACTCGGGGGAATTGAAAGGCGGGCTTGGAAGTGAAGGGGCTCATCACCAATGGCAACGAGAAGTGGAGCGTTGGGCACTTCGGCTTCCATTACGGTGGTAATTTCTACGTGTTTCCAATCGCGTGTATAGTGCTTGGGTTTCACGAGGAAGGTGAAATCTTTTAGTTGGATTCGTTTCATGGTCTTTAGTATACTCATAGGAGAACAATCTATCTATAACCACTCTTTATTGCTCATCAACAGTAGTATATGCTGGAGTCTGGGAGGATGCATATGATCGCAGTTATTGGCGAAGCGTTAATTGACTTTATTGGCCACGGTGGAACGAGCCGCAGTGTGAGCTTTGAATCACACATCGGTGGGTGTGGAATTAATACCGCAGTCGCAGCAGCAAAAGCGGGTTCAGCAGTGGGGTTTATCTGTAAGATCTCCCACGACCTCTTTGGTCAGCGGCACCTCGATCATTTAGTAAGCAATACGGTGATGTTTGATCCAAACCTCTGCAACGCCGCTGAGGCCTCGCTCCTTGCCTTTGCTTCCCTTGATGAAGCGGGGAAGGCGAGCTACGCCTTTTACTGGGAAAACAGCGCCCCAGTTTCCCTGAGTGTTGCCGAGCTACTCCAGACAATGGAAGAGCACACTGACTTACACGTTGTGCACATCGGATCGCTCGCCCTGACCTTAGAGCCAATCGGATCGGTCATCCTTGAGGCGCTTAAGACGTATGAGCCGCGGCCGATCATCTTCCTCGATCCCAACGTTCGCCCGACGGTCATTGAAGATTGGGAAGCGTATCGAAAACACATCGAAGAAGCGATTAAGCTCGCCTCGATCATCAAACTCAGTGATGAAGACCTTCAGCTGATCTACCCCGAAGTTGATGTCCACGCAAAAGCGGAGGAGCTTGCGGTGAATCAAAAGAAACACATCATTCTCACCCTCGGTCGTGATGGAGCGATCTGGTACGGCCCCGATGGCACGTCGACCGCCCAGCCGATCATCGACCTTCCCCTCGTCGATACCGTTGGAGCGGGTGATACCTTCAGTGGAACAATTCTCTCCTACCTCCACGACCGCCACTTCTTTGGCAAACCTGGCCAGGCGCCGCACTTAGGAGAAATCGATCCCAAAACTCGCGCTGAGGCGTTACAATGGGCGTCGGCAGCTGCAGCGATCAACTGCTCCCGCCCTGGATGTGATCCCCCTTCCCGCGAAGAGCTCCTTACTCTGCTTGAAAGCGAAGAGATTTTGCGAGTAGACTGAATCCATGCTGAAGGATCGAAAGAAAAAGATTCTACGTAGGATAGTTACAGCAGGGCTTATTTTGACGATATCTCTCTTCATCGCCCTGAACCTCTACTCTTGGACGCGCTCAATTGGAGCAGATAAAGAACGAAAAGAGCTTGCCGCGCTATTAAAACGGACCGTTGATGAAGAAGGGGTTGAAGCGCTACTCTCCCTCGGTGGGGTTGTCGTTGAAAACGTCTTCCACGGTGAAGAAGGATTAATCCTCTTTGAAGGGGGCGAGCAACCGTGGCGCTACAGCGCTGATGAACTGCAAAATATCACCGTTTATGAGACGGTCCATAAGAGCGTGGTGAATATCACCACCAACCCAGTGCGCTCAGCAAATGAATTCTTAGATATCGCCCCAAGTCAAGGAACTGGAAGTGGCATCATCCTCTCTAGTGACGGATACATCCTCACCAACGCCCACGTTGTTGAGGGATCACCAACGATTACCGTGGGTTTATACAACAACCAAACCTATCCCGCCTCCCTTGTTGGAATTGATAGCGAGGATGATTTAGCGGTAATAAAAATTGACCGGCCAAAAGACGTCCTGCTCTACCCAGTGACCTTAGGTAAATCAAGTGAGTTAGTTGTTGGGCAAAAAGTCATTGCCGTTGGAAACCCCTTTGGGTATGATCGGACGATGACTGTTGGGATTATCAGCGGCCTTCACCGCCCAGTTCGAACGAGTGAAGGGCGGGTCGTGATGAACGCCATCCAAACCGACGCCTCGATCAACCCCGGCAATAGTGGGGGTCCCCTAGTAAACTCCCGAGGGGAGGTCATTGGGATTAATAGCTCGATTTTCTCGACAACAGGCAGTAGCCAAGGATTAAACTTTGCCATTCCAATCGACACCGCTGTTGAGGTGGTCAGTGAATTGATTCGAACTGGGAAGGTGAGCCGGGGCTGGATCGATGCAATTCACTGACCACCTC
>JBBADN010000210.1:0-2878 GCA_041656455.1 Sphaerochaeta sp.
ACTCCGTGGCCAAAGGCGCGCTGCACGTATAACGGTCAGAGCTTGATGCTCACAAAAGTGTGGGGGAAGGTGAGTGACCTCGGCAGTGAAGAGGTCGAACCCGGCCGCGTTCTTGGCAGTGATAAACAAAAAGGAATTGCCATTGGAACAGGGAAGGGTATTCTCTGGGTAACTGCCCTGCAACTTGAAAAACGAAAAGAACTCGATTGGCGCTCATTTCTTAATGGAAACAAAGAGTTTATTGGATCCCTTCTGGAGTAAATATGAAACGATTCGTAGCCGCCCTCGTTGCCCTTCTTCTCTCAGTGACGTTGTTTGCTCATGAAGGAAGAAGTGTTGCCTTGGTCCTCTCCGGCGGAGGTGCTCGTGGCCTTGCCCACCTTGCGATCTTAGAAGCGATTGAAGAGGAGGGGATTCCCATTGATTTAATCGTGGGGACTTCAATCGGGGCGTTCGTCGGGGCGATGTACAGCGTTGGCTACACCCCCGCTGAGATTCGAAGGATCTTCTTCAGCCTTGATTTAGCGGGCATCTTCAGTGAAGCGGTCACCGCAAAGAGCTCAGCGCTCGAGAAAGCGTTTGAGCCAAGTCGGAACCACGTCTTTGAATTGCGCTTCTCCGGAACCTCAATTGGTCGTAGCCCTGCGATCATTGGGGACCAACGGATTTTAGAACTTCTTGGCCTTCTCTTTGCAAAGATTCCGAATCCCACTGACTTCGATACCCTGCCAATTCCCTTCCGAGCGATCTCCGCTGACATTATCGGCGGCAATGAGATCATCCACGACTCCGGCTCGCTCGTGCGGGCGGTTCGCTCAAGTATTTCCATTCCCTTAGTCTTTGCCCCCTTCCCCCTTGAGGATGGAGTCCTCGCTGTTGATGGGGGAGCGGTTGATAACCTTCCGATTAATGTTGCCCGCGCCCTCGGCGCCGATTACGTCATCGCCAGTGACTTAAACACCTTTGTTAACAATGACTCAACTCAAGCGGAGAGCCTCAGTGGGGTAGTGATGCACTCCCTCACCTTAGTGACCCAAGGCGCCGCCCTTGCCCAGCACCAAGCTGCTGATTTGGTTATTGCCAGTGATCTGCACGATGTGACCCCCCTTGATGCGTTTAAGCTCGAGCTCGCCTATCAGCGCGGCCAAGAAGCTGTTGAGCGGAGCCGAGTAGAGCTACAGCAGCTTGCTAAGCAGATTGGATCGGAGCGGGAGTTAACACCACAAAACCCCGATCGAATTGGCTCATACACTCTTAAGAATGACCCAATCGTGAAAGCGGTTCGCTTAGAGGACATTTCCCTCACGAAAAAAGAGCTTCTTTTTGATGAGAACCTCTTTGAGTTTATGGTTGGCGAGCCATTGAACGATGAAACCGTTGAGAGCTTTGCTATTCGCCTCCGCCAGGTGCGCAAACAAAACGCCTTGGCGAGTTTAAGCTTTGAGATGCAGGAAGAAGGAACCCTGGGGATTTTAGCTCGGAGCTTTGGGCAGAGTGGAAACTTCATCGCGATGGGCTTTAGCGCTGATACGGGAATCTCAAACACCTTAAACGGGACGTACGTCTACTTCAAAGCGAACGCCTACCTCGATGGGGCGATCGTCAACGTCGGTAAGAGCAACCTTACCTATACGCTCGCCGCCTCGTTAGGGGAGCAAACTGCGATGAACCTTGGCCTTGCAATTCCCCTGGGGAACCATCAAGTAGGAGCAAGCCTCGGCTACGCCACCGGTTCAATGACGCCGTTCTCCTCCGTGGTGAACGCCCACCGCTCCCCACCGCTCGATCGGAAGCTTCGTAGTGAGTTTACCTTCGGCTACTCCATCGGTCAAAACGCGTACGTCGAACTCGCCGGCCGGGGTGATTTCTTCTTCATCAATAGTTACGATAAAATCTTCATCGCCTATCCCCACGCTGAGGTCTCTTTCCTTTACTCCACCTTGAGCTCAAACCTCGCCCAAGAGGGGTTACGCGTTGCAGCGTTGACGCAGCTTGGGTATTTACGAGATCTTACGGTGGCGTTCCGTGTTCAGCTCCACCACCACCTTCGCCTCTCGGTCTTTGATACCCTCGGCTACAGCATTGAGCTTGCCCGCCTCGATGGGCCACCGGAGTTGATCAGCTCCTACGCTGAGATTGGCGTTCCTGGCTACGCCCCCCACACCCTCAAGCGGGACCTGATTCGAGGGGATATTCACTACCAGCGCTACCTCTTTGATTTCTTCAGCTACCAAAGTTACCTCCGCTTAGAGGTAGCCGCTGCCCTCTTTAATACTGCCAACCCTATCGTCTCCCCGATTCAGCCGCGCGAGCACTTCTTTGAGTACGAAGCGTTCGATCTTGGCTTTGGCGCGGGGTGGGCTCTTCAAACCCCAGCGGGGATCCTCGCCCTCAAGGTTGGCGTTTCGATTCTTGGCTCATGGTCGATTTCAATTGGAGTCTCCTGATGAGTGAGCGCTACACTACGTATGCGCGCGACCTGCAAAATCGGTACGGCCACGCAGTCTATCGAATTGGTGTTGATGCCCACTTTACCTGTCCTAACCGAGAGAACGGGCTCTGTGGCTGCGTCTTCTGTGATGAAGTTGCTTCAAAGGCGGTCTATCAAGAAGGTGTTGGAGAGATAGCCCACAGCTTCGAAGAGCGCCTTCGATCAGTGAAAGAGCAGATCGCCCGAGGCAAGGCGTTTATTCGAGAGCGGTATAATAGTGAGTACTTCAGTCTCTACTACCAAGCCCACACCAACACCTATGACAGCGTTGAAAACTTGAAAACCATCTACCAAAGCGGCCTTGATGAGGGTCCATTTGTTGAGCTCATTATCTCAACGCGGCCAGACTGCATCACCGAGGAGATCGTTGATCTTCTTGCCTCCTTT
>JBBADN010000211.1:0-2860 GCA_041656455.1 Sphaerochaeta sp.
GGATGCAAGTTCCTGATGATGTGACGCTCCTCTGGGCCGATGATAACTGGGGTAACCTGAGACGGGTACCGAGTGCCGAAGAGCGAAAACGCAGTGGTGGGGCGGGAATCTACTATCACTTCGACTACCATGGGGACCCCCGTAACTACCAGTGGATAAACACCACGCAAATTGCAAAGATTTGGGAGCAGATGTCCCTCGCCTATCAATATGAAGCGGACCGTATTTGGGTGGTGAATGTTGGCCACTTCAAAGGCCAAGAACAACCAATCTCTTTTTTCTTAGACTTGGCGTGGAACCCCACATCGTTTGAAGCAGAGAATCTCCACCGCTGGAGCCAACAGTGGGTCGCCTCCCTTTTTGGGGACGTTCATGCCGAAGAGATTGCTGATCTCTTAGAGCGCATCGTCGAGCTAAACGCCCGCCGTAAGCCCGAACTTTTGAGTCCCCAAACGTGGTCGTTGATTAACTACAACGAAAGTACCGAGTTCGTAGAGCAATGGCAGAGTATCCAAGAACGGGCACGTGAGCTTGCCCCCCATATTCCCCCACCCCTGAGCGATACGTACTACCACTTGATTTTGTTCCCAGCAAACTCCTCAACCCTTTTAGCTCAGCTCTACCAAGCAGCGGGGCGCAACCAACTGTGGGCGACTCAAGGGCGCTACGCAGCGAACCGTGAAGCGCTTCGAGTCCAAGAGCTCTTTGAGGCGTTCCAAGATGAGATTGAAACCTTCCAAAGCACGTGCTCAAGCGGAAGGTGGCGGGGGTTTATGGATCAAGCTGTCCTTGGCTACATCGACTGGAATGATCCCCCATTCAACTGTTTAGATCACATCTATACCTCCCACGTCTTCCCAGCTCAGTATCATCGCCTTGGCGTTGCTGTTGAAGGCTCGACGGAAAGTTGGCCATCGCTGAAGCAGTGTGCCCTACCCCTCTTTGATAGTATCAACGACCAGAAGTACCACATCGAGGTCTTCAATCGTTCAGATACCCCCTTTTCCTACCACCTTGTTGCTGCTGATCCGTGGATTAAAACAAGCACCGAAGGGGGGACCATCAAACTCCAAGAGCGTATTGAAATCTCGATTGACTGGACAAAGGTGCCCTCTACGACTGCTCACTCAATCCTTTCGGTCTCAACAGGTGAGCGGTATAAAGATGTACCGATCCACATAGAGGTACATAACATCAACGAAGACGGAATTGTTGGGTTCGTTGAAGCGGACCGGAGCCTCGCCATCAACGCCATTAACTACCAGCAGAATATCGCCTCTGAAGAAGCAGCGTGGGTGAAATTACCCACCTACAAGCAGTGGGGCGGTGTGCGCGCTGAAGGAATCGTTGACCTCCCCCACAGTGAGTACTGCTCCTGTGTGTGCTATGAGGCGTGGTTTACCCACACCGGGGAGGCTACCTTCACCGTTGTGGTGAGCCCAGTGCTGAACTTCACCGGTAACGAGATCTCGATTGGATTGAGCGTAGATGATCAAGAGCCAGTTACTCTTCCCATCGTGGAAGCGGGATATACCGTGGAGTTAGATGATGAGTTTTGGCGCTCGGGGGTTATTGCCAATGCGCGAATGGTGAGTGTGAACCTCCCCATTACCAAAACAGGCCCCCACACAATAAAGGTGTGGCTGACGAGCGTTGGAGTGGTGGTTGAACGGATTATCGTTGATCTTGGGTCCGTGCGTCCAAGTACCCTCGGTCCTCCTCAGAGTCCCTATAGAGCTCCTCAATAGCCTCAGCGAGGAACGGACCGACCGCCTCATAGCCAGCGCTATTTAAATGAAGGCCGTCATCAGTGTAGTCGGCATTAAGCAGACCGTCGGCGGTTGCGAGGTGTTTCCCTACGTCCAAATACGTAACGTGGTGGGCAACAGACCATTCTTTAAGGGTTTGGTTAACCCGCTCAATCTTATCGTCGTACGGCCCGTGCTCGCCGTCCCCCCGTCGGGGCAGGAGGGCTAAGAGTAAGATGTTCGTGTCGGGAAGGCGATTTTTAATGAGGAGGATAAGCTCAATAATCCCTTTTGAGACGGTATCGGCGCTTTGAGTGGGGAGGTTATTCGTTCCTCCTAAGAAGAGTAAGACCTTTGGAGAGATGTTCTCCAACTCACCGTTAAGAAGGCGCCACTTCATATTCTCGAGCGTATCACCGCCCACCCCAAAATTTACTGCTGCCCAGCGGTGGTAGAGGTTGTGCCAAACAGTGGGATTATCCTCCCATCGCCGAATGAGCGAATCGCCGAAGAAGACCGTACCAATCGTTTTAGTCTTAATCATCTCCAAGATTGCCGCATGTTTGTCCTTGAAATGTTCGTCGGTTCGCTGCGTCGCTACCATCATAATTCCACCTGTCTTCCAAATTGTATCCACGCCAAATCAATCTCCGTCCCTGGAAAGAAGTGGAGGCCTACCCGCTGCTTTCCGTGGACGATTATTCCCAGTGGCAACCTCATCACACCATACTGAGGTTGCTCTTTCAGTGCAAGCATCACCTTCTCGCGCTTCCCTTCTCCCTCAAAAAGTAGCTCTACTGCATTAGAACGGCGATTTGCTCGCCAACACAACGTGACAACCCCACAGCCATCACTAAACTCCAGATCATCAAAGATGATCGTTGCATTGTTTCGTAGCCCTTCAAACGCACCTCCGACTCGACGATAAGAATCGGCGGTGACTGAACTACATTCACTCATGGCAAGCTGGGCGTACGCTTTTTGATCAGGGGTAAAGATAAATCCCTTAAGGTGCACTTTACAGGAAAAGACAAACGTCACTCTTTGAAGGCCCGCTATTCGCCTTGGTAGGCGATACGTCTCATCTTGGTAGGTATTCCAAATAGTGCCCT
>JBBADN010000212.1:0-2859 GCA_041656455.1 Sphaerochaeta sp.
GCTCGTGTGCGGTGAGCACATCACTCATCAGGTCGCTTGAAAACCCGTAGGTAATCACATCATCTTTGTGGCTTTCACCGCACACGAGCTTTGCATTGGTGAGGTGAATAATCTTAGCTAACGTCATGGATCGACTATACCATAAAAGAAATATTATACACTAGCTCTCACTCACAACGCGGTACGAATCAGGTACTCAGCGATCGATCCAAAGTGCTCAAACGCTTTGGCCATTGCTTCTCCTTGGCCAGTACCCCACCCGACAGCTTCAATGTCCTTGGAGTCGTAGAGAACCACTCGCCGGCTCTGGTCGTAGAGAAGGACGGAGCCACTGACTACAACAATATCTTCGCCAAGGGCGTGATCAACACTGAGAACCCCCACTGAGCCGATAATCACAATCCGATTCGGGGCATTCAGACGCTGGAGCATTTCATCTACGTCATCATCACTGCCACGGTCTAGGAAGATTGGATTAAGGACCATTCCATCGTCTCGGGCCCGCTCGACAAACGTTTTGCTCGCTACCGTTGTTGAAAGGAGATCTCCAGTGATCGAGTACTCACTTAGGGCGAGGTCAATGACTTCGCTACTACTCTTCAGCGCATAGGCAAAGGGAATCGTCACCTGAGCAAGGGCAAAATTGATTCGCTCATTCACTTCCGCCCCTAAATCGGGGACCGCAAGGTGCAAGGAAAAGACAATCTCTCCTTCCTGCTTCATCGCTGCATTTAATGGAGTAAAGAGAAGCTGTCCTCCACTGAGGCTGTTAAAGAAGAGGGTATCGACGTACTCCTCTCCGAGGGGGTTTCGTGCTTCATAGGTGGCGGCAATGGGAGCGTTTAGAACCCGGGGAGCGAGGAGACGACTGCGCCGCCTGAGGGTGACTGTTGTTCGAGCGGTAGATGGGTCACTGCGGGTTATGACAAAGCGGAGCGCTCCAATGTAACTGATCGCTTCATCAACTAAGACTTCAAAGCGGTGCTTCCGCTCCCCCACTGATCCTTCCCGGGCAATTTGAGCCGCCTCAAGGTAGAGGGCGATCGTCTTTGTATCATCATTTACTTTATAGGCGAGGTTTGCTTCTTTGATGAGCGCTTCGATTAGGTAATCGCGCGCCTCTTGCTGAGCTTGAAGGGTTCGTTGCGCCTCAAGCATGACACTCTCTTGGGCGCGGGCGAGGAGGGTGATGCTTCCATCTTCGCTTCGTTCATTGGTGATGATCAACCCAAGTTCATCAATGCCTCGGGTAGTGATTAGCTCTGTTAGGTAGCGCTCATCAAGTTCAAAGCCGAGCTGCTCTTCGATGCGACTAAAAAGATCACTCGCAGCTGAAGAAAAATCATCGCCCATGCCCTGGAAGATGTGTACTGCCGGGAGGGTTTGCTCAGGGAGTTGCTCTACCTTATTAGGAGTCGAAAGCGATTGACAGGAGAGGAAGAGAAAGAGGATAGAAATACCAAGAATGAAGCGCTTCATCATAGGAAAGTGTACGCTGTTCCGAGATGAAAGAACAGTCCGTAATGAAAGCTCTTATCTTCGAAGACGAGGGCATTTTCACCACCACCGGCGAAGATCCGCCACTCTCCAACCGTATATTCAAGGCTGAACGCCCCGCGTACGTACACACCCCACCCACTCTTTGGGTGGTAGGCGCCCCCTCCGCTTACTGTTGCTGAAAGCCCCAGATTCCGCCACGGTGCCCACTTCGTACCAAAGAGCTGAGAAAAGGCAAGCTCGGTGCGTACCCCAAAACCAAGGGTAAATTCTTCGCCAAAGCGGTAAGCCGTTTCAACAAGGACGGAGAAGGGATACCACGGGGTGGGAAACGCCCCACTGAGATCTAGGCCAACTGTTTCTTGGGGGTCAATTACCACACCAAGGGAGAGGGGGATCTTTGGCGCCTTCACTAAGCCAAGACCGATCGCGAGCTCTTTGCCGCTGATCTGATGAAGCAAGGTGCCCTCATCATCAACGCGCCGGGTGGTCAGTAAGCCGTGGCGGCGGTCTTGGGCATCGAGGGCCCAGTAGCGATCACCAACTGCAGCACTGCCACTTGGCGCTTGGACGCTGGTGCTTGAAAGCGCTTGAATGTGGAAGGGGAGAAGGTCGGTCATGAGGGAGAGTCCGTCGTAGGTGAGCGAATCGGCGATGTAGGAGGCAGGGTTTCCAAGCTCTAAGGGGATGGGAATCGTTAAAGAGCGCTCATTGAGCTGCACTACGAGCTCATAGCGCTCTTTTCCCATCTGTAGGTGGGCAGTAAGCTCATCTTCTACTCCCAGGCGCGGGCCCATCACCTCAGTTAAAGCTTGCTGACTTTGAATAAAGACCGAGGAAGGAATCATCGCCTCACTACTGAGGGTTATCCCTCCAAAGAGGAGGGTAGACCCGATCAGCAACACAATCAGTGAGGCGAGGTATTTCATAACTGCGATCCAAGCTCAATAATCTTTAAGATGAGGTGCGTTGAATCGACCATTGCCGGGAGGGCGGCCCACTCATAGCGGGAGTGGAGGTTGTGTCCACCGGTAAAGAGGTTGGGACACGGAATGCCTTGCTCATTGGCCATGCGCGCTCCGTCCGTTCCTCCGCGAATCAACTCACTCTTCAACTCAAAGCCAAGGGCTTTTCCTGCCGCAAAGAGCGTCTCTAGGGCAAACGGCTTCTCTTCAGCGATTTGGGCCATGTTGTAGTAGACGTGCTTCGCCTCTAAGTCCACTCGTCCACCAGGATAGAGCGCCTCAATTGCAGTCGCTAGGCTCTTCAGCGTCTCAATCCGGCGGTTAAGGACTCCTAGGTCGAAGTCTCGAAGGTAGACCGTCAAATCGACGTGCTGAATTGATCCTTCGATCGTGTGGG
>JBBADN010000213.1:0-2859 GCA_041656455.1 Sphaerochaeta sp.
TGGTCAGCACCATCGGTCTTGATGGGTGGATTATTTTCAATAAACACACCTCGTACCCAATTCGTGGCTCCCTTGGCTTTAACCTCGAGGACGTAACGAAGGCGTTTGCAGATGAGATTAGCTGGAGGGATGTTGAGTGGGAGCTCTTTATTGGCTTTGATCTTCACTTCTAAGTAAGAGCTCAACAAACGCCTGGGCACTAAAGATATGTTCTAGTTCATTAAAGTGACTATCCATCTCCGCTTGGAGGGTGGGTGATTGCTCATACGCAGCGATGTGGGCTACTTGCTTCTTCACTGAGCGAATGACCCATCCTACACCGTTGCGCTCAAAGAACGATTTGGTATCGCGCGCAGCGTAGAGGAGTTGGGTAAGAAGGAATGGGCGGCGAAGGGCGATTGATTCCATCAAGGCGTTCGCCCCCGCTTTGCCGGCTTGAAGGTCACAGGCGAGGATGTACATCCCAATGTTTGTAACAAAACCAGGGATGCGAACGGTGAGCTTGGAGTCTTGAGTGATCGCAAGAAAGTGAGCTTTTGTTCGTTCATCACTCTTTCCGACGATGATTACTTGATAGTTCGCCCCACTTTTGGCGAGGCGCTTAATAAGGCGGTCGCTCCCGATTCCTTCTCCACCTAAGTTGTAGAGGATCGTAAAGCGATCTTCGAGGCCGAGGATGCGTCGAGCTTCTTGCTTGGAGACGATTTCCATTCGTTCAATCGACTGCTGAAGGGGGAAGGGGGAGCGAATAATTTGATCGCTTCGGTAGCCTTGTTTTTTAAGGTTCTTCTCCCCAACAAACGAGGGAATAAAGATTCGATCAACTTCGGGGTGGAAGCCAGCGATGGGGTTGTTAAACGCATCAGCAGCGTAGACGTAGTTTCGAACCTTCAAGTCGTAGTATTTGATCATCTCTCCAACAATCGCCCCACCGAGGAAGTTGGTAGAGAGGATGATCGTTGGCTTACGGTAGTTGTACCACGTGATAAAGCCCGTACGAATCTTCTTACTCCGGGCAAGGGCTCGGATAATATGATTAAAGAGACGGTTATCGGAAAGACCGTGGGCGATGAGTTCTAAGGCGGGTCGCTTTAAGAAGAAGCGCCACTCCGCTTTGCAGTACCACTTCCAAAATGGAGTATCGATGGCAACAAAGAGGTCTTCTACCGTGGCGTCATAGCCACTACGAGTAAGAACATCTCCGATTGCCTTGGCGGGAACGAAGTGACCTTTTCCTGCGTCAACATAGAGAAGAGCGATGACCATGAGGCCTCCTACGACGTGCGATTCCTAATGATACTAACTGCCCTAATAACAGAGGGCATGATAAAGAGGGTAGCGAGCATACAATTTAAAAGGGCGGTGGACATAAGAATCCCAAAGATTCGCACCGGTGCGTAGGAGGCGAAAAGGAACATCAACATTCCTGCCACGATTGAGAGAGTGGTCAGAATGATGGGTCTTCCTGTTTCACTAATTGTTTCCCGTATTAACGCTGCGGTATCTTGAGGGATCTGTAAATCGATCTTATTGCGATAGCGCAATAAGAAGTGGATCGCGTAATCGACCCCAACTCCTACCGAGACCGCAGCAAAGCTTACGGTGATGAGGTCGAAGGGGATGTGTAAGACGTACATAATGATGTAGTTTGCCATCACGCCGGTGAGAACCGGAATGAGGGCGTAGAGGGCGAGCATCAGCGAGCCAAAGGCGATGAGGACGACGAGGAAGACGAAGAGGAAGCTGAAGTAAATCGACATCCGCTGGTCGTTTAACAGGGTGTTGGAGAAGTGGAGTGCTTGGTGAGGCTCGCCATCGAGGGTGACGATCGTATCAGCGGGGAGAAGATCTAAGTGATCAAAGATCGTTGTTTCAATGCGCTCGGCACTGCCAATTGTTCCAAACTCCCCTTCGATTGCGTCGTAGTTTTGCAAGATGATCGTCAGGGTGTTTCCATCCTCGCTGATCACCGACTCGAGGTCCTTCTTCCCCTGTTTGCTCATCAGGACAACCATCCGAGAGAGAAGGTTAAGGAGTCCTTTGGAGGTGGGGATCGTCCGCTCGTTGGAGTAGACTTGGTTAGCAAAGGCGACGTAGGAAGCAAAGGAGAGGCTTTGGCGAATATCTTCGTTCTCCGCTTTTATCGTTGTTTCAAAATCAAACACCTGCTTGAGGTGTTCAGGTTCTAAGAAGAAGTTTGTCGAATCAGTGGGGGCGGTGATCGTGATGAAGTACGGGGTGTTACCCCCCATCGTTTGGGCAAAGTGGCGCGAGCTAATTGTGAAGGCATCACGCTTGGGTAGGTACGACATGTAGTTGGTGTTCACCGATACTTTATCATAGGTGAAGCCAAAGCCTGCGATGATGAGAAACCATAGAAGAATAAAGTACATCCAATAGCGGTCGACGAGGGTGGTGACCCCACCGACGATGATCGCGAGGTAGCCTTTGCGGTACGCCTTGAGGTGTTGAACCTGTGGCTTGCGCACTAAGCTCAAGACAGCAGGCAGGTAGGTGGAGGCAAGAATGGCACAGTAGGTGATACCAATAGCAACGGCGATCCCAAACTCCTTCAATGCCCCAGTCTTTGAGGTCAGAAGGCTCAGAAAGCCCGCTACTGTCGTTAAACACGCAAAGAAGATAGTTCCCAAAATCTTTTGGGTTGAGGCGACTACGTTACGTCCGGTTTCGTAGCCGGCAAAGTATTCGCTGATGACGTGAATCGCGTAGGAGGAGCCAAGGTTTAAGACCATCGCCGGGGTGACGATGTTAATGATCGTTAAGCTATATCCTAAGAGGCGCATCGTTCCAAACGTCCAAATAATTCCCATCGCTGACATCGAGAAGGGAAGGAGGACC
>JBBADN010000214.1:0-2857 GCA_041656455.1 Sphaerochaeta sp.
CCTGGAACGGGATTATACACCGACATGAATGCAATCCGTCCTGACGACGATTTAGACGCCATTCACTCAATCTATGTTGATCAGTGGGACTGGGAGTTAGTGATTACCGAAGAGCAGCGCTCATTAACATTCCTCAAGCACGTTGTTTCGAAGATTTACTCAGCGATGCGGCGAACAGAATTCCTTGTCTGTGAGATGTTTCCGATGATTAAACCAACTCTGCCGGATCAGATCACGTTCATTCACGCCGAAGAAGCACGAAGGCTCTATCCCGATTTAGACGTCTATGGCCGTGAGTATGAGTTATCCAAGAAATATGGTGCGATCTTTATCATCGGTATTGGCGCTCAATTAAGTGATGGTAAATCCCACGGTGGACGCGCCCCCGACTATGATGATTGGTCAACACCAAACTCCGATGGCTTTCTTGGCTTAAATGGTGACATCGTTGTGTGGGATCCAATTAGAGAAGACTTGATGGAGATTACCTCGATGGGCGTTCGGGTCGATAAGAAGGCGTTATTACACCAGCTTTCAATGCGAGGCATGGAAGAGCGCGCCGAGCTATACTGGCACCAACGCCTCTTAGCGGATGAAATGCCGCTGACGATCGGTGGTGGTATTGGTCAAAGTCGCCTATGCATGTACTTTTTAAAGAAAGCACACATTGGGGAAGTCCAAGCGTCTATTTGGCCAGAAGAAGTCATTGAAGAAGCTGAAGAACTCGGCGTTGTGTTGATGTAGGAGCGTGTAATGAAATTGGTGAGCTGGAACGTTAATGGACTGAGAGCAATTCAACAGAAGGGCTTTGAAGAGTACTTCTCTAGTATAGATGCTGATATTTTCTGTCTCCAAGAGACGAAGCTCCAAGAGCACCAAATCTCCCTCGAAACACCTGGGTATCACGCCTATTGGTCGTTTGCTGAAAAGAAAGGATATAGCGGGACAGCGTTATTTAGTAAAGTTGAGCCGATTTCCGTCGAATATGGAATTGGTCACGCCCTTGATAATGAAGGACGAGTTATTACTGCGGAGTTTGAAGAGTTCTACGTCGTTACCTGTTACACCCCAAACAGCCAAGAAGCACTTGCTCGCTTGGATGTTCGAATGGATTGGGATGATAGTTTTCGTGAGCACCTTCGAGCCCTCGCTGAGCACAAGAGTGTGGCGGTCTGTGGTGATTTAAACGTTGCCCACCAGGCGATCGACTTAAAGAACCCCAAGAATAATGAGCGCAACGCCGGCTACTCCATAGAAGAGCGCGAGAAGTTCACCCAACTCTTAGAAGCGGGCTTTATCGATACCTTCCGAACGCTCTATCCAGATGTGGCTGAAGTCTACTCGTGGTGGTCGTACCGCTTCCAAAGCCGAGCGCGGAACACAGGATGGAGAATCGACTACTGGTTGGTCAGTGAAGACCTTAAAGAGCACGTCGTTGACTCTACGATCGCAACCGAAGTCCTTGGTAGCGACCACGCCCCGGTAATCCTTACGCTCGCTCTTTAAAGAATTTGACAACCATTAAGACGAGCATCGTGATAATCGTGATGGTGATCGTTGCAATTCCTGATCCTAGGCCCGCTTCTTGAGCGATCGCACCAACGATCATCGGCATCGTAATCGCCCCAACGGTAGCAATTGCTATCGTCGTTCCTGTTACAACCGTTGATTGATTATACTTAGGATTCATCGTTGAGAGCGTCGTCGGATACGTGCCACTCATTGCAAGGCCAAAGCCAAAGAGGCTGATGTACGTAATAACAACGTTATGCGTTGAGATCATTAAGATGAAGAAGAGAATTTGAAGGCTCCCGAGTAACACTAAAAGGAGGTTCTTGTTCATCTTCGTTGAAAGGGATGCACAGATGAGTCGGCCGATGAGGATAAAGACCCACAGTGCACTGCTCGTCGTTAAGGAAAGACTCGCACTAAGACGCCCCGTATCACGGAAGTACGTCACCAGCCACCCAATTACCGACGCTTCAGTACAGAGGTAGAAGAAGAGAATCGCTGTATTGATCCAATACCCACCATCCCGTAAAAACTCAACCTTCGCACTACGTACGCGCAAAGTTGGAGTATTGCTGATCGAAGACCGTCCAATAGCGAAAAGTACAAAGACTTCAAAGCCTACTAAGACATACGCAGCTAAGCGCCATTGTACTCCCCAGATCGTCGTTGCTGCTAAGGCGATAAACGGTGCGATGAACGCCCCAATTGCAAAAGAAGCGTGCAGTAGATTAAGGCCTGCTGTTTTATTTTCAGTGATTTCACTGATTACAACGTTAGTAATGTTACTACGGGTTCCGCGGCCAATTCCGGTAAAGACAAACGCCGTTAGGAGCACAATGGGATTACCGGTGAGCGTCATCAAGGTAAAGCCAATGATTATCCCTGAGGAGAGGATAATCGTCGACTTCTTCCGACCAAGAAGGTAGGGAAGAAATCCAGCGAGCAGTAACGCAGCGAAGTTTCCGATTTGGTGGGCACTAAGAACCGCCCCACTGACGACGTAGCTTAACTCATACTCACTGCGCATATAGGGAAGCAGCGAGCCGATCAGGGTGGACATGATTCCACTGGTAAAGAACGCAAAATATACTGTGTACAGCAGGGGAAGATCTTCATTCTTGATCTTCAACGCCCGTGAAATTGGGGTCATAGAAACTCCTCTGGATGATTCCTTATTTTCTACACTCTTTTCCATAAAATGTCCATGAGCGACAAAAAATCCCCCCAGTAAGGAGGGATGGGTTATAAAATAAAAGAGGCCCGGCAGCTACCTACTCTCCCGCCTATTGGCAGTACCATCGGCGTTAGGGTGCTTAACTTCCGTGTTCGAGATGGGAACGGGTGT
>JBBADN010000215.1:0-2842 GCA_041656455.1 Sphaerochaeta sp.
ACCTAAACCAGAGAACTTCTCGATCGACAGTGCCCGCAAGATCTTACAGAAAGATCACTACGGGATGAAGGACGTGAAGGACCGCATCTTGGAGTTTCTTGCAGTTCGCAAGAAGAAACAAGACACTAAGGGCTCGATCATCTGTCTCGTTGGCCCTCCAGGAGTTGGAAAGACGAGCGTCGGGGTTTCAATTGCCCGGGCACTGAAGAAAGAGTACTTCCGCTTCTCCGTTGGGGGAATGAACGACGAAAGTGAGATCAAAGGCCACCGCCGCACGTACATCGGAGCTATGCCCGGTAAGATCGTCCAAGGCCTTAGGATTACCAAAAGTAAGAACCCCGTCTTCTTAATCGATGAGATTGATAAGATGGGTATCTCCTACCAAGGCGACCCAGCAAGTGCCCTTTTAGAAGTCTTAGACCCTGAGCAAAACACCGCCTTTAGGGATACGTACTTAGATATTCCTTTCGATGTCTCCCAGGTTCTCTTTATCGTCACGGCCAATACCCTTGAGACGATTCCCCGTCCCCTCTTAGACCGGATGGAGATCATCACCTTAAGTGGGTACACCAGTGATGAGAAACTCGCCATCGGACGGAAGTACCTCGTACCGAAATCTCTGGAGAAGCACGGACTGAAAAAAGGTGAGATCACCTACTCCGCAGCAATTCTTCGAAAGATCGCCAACGAGTACGCCCGGGAAGCGGGGGTGCGAAACTTTGAGAAGTCCCTTGATAAGATCAACCGAAAGGTTGCCCTTAAGATTGTGGAAAATACCGAGTTAGAAACCCCCGTTGTCATCAAAGAGAGCGAGTTAACCGAATACCTTGGTCAGCCAATCTTTGTTGAAGATGAAATCCTCAAGGCGGATAAGCCTGGAATGGCCATTGGCTTAGCGTGGACGAGTATGGGCGGTGATACCTTAATCATCGAAGCGCAGAACACCCCAGGGAAAGGCGAGATTAAACTCACCGGTCAACTCGGGGATGTGATGCAGGAGTCCGTCTCGATCGCCCACACGTACATCAAAGCGCACGCTGATCAATTTAAAATCGACCCAGCGTGGTTTGAGCACAACGGCGTTCACCTCCACGTTCCCGAAGGGGCAACACCGAAGGATGGCCCAAGTGCCGGTATTACGATGACCGTCGCCCTTTACTCACTTGTTACAAACCAAGTGATGGCACCAAACCTTGCCATGACGGGAGAGTTGACCCTAAAAGGGAAGGTGATGCCGATCGGAGGGTTGAAAGAGAAAATTCTTGCGGCGAAGCGCAATAAGATTAAAGAGATTATCATCCCTCAATTTAACAAGCGGGATTTAGATGAACTCGAAGACGAAGTGAAGAAGAATGTAACCTTCCACCCCGTCGGAACGATCGAAGAAGTGCTCGCCCTCGCCTTCCCTAAGGATAAAGATCGGAAGCTCATTCCGTTCCACCAAAGCGAAGAGGAGCAAAGCTCAAAGAATGAAGAGATGGTAAGTCTCGCCCAAGCCGTTGCCTCAGCGGTGAAGGAAGCCCTCTCTTGAGTGTTGAACTTCTTAGCCCTGCTGGGAATCTCGAAAAGCTGCGCCTCGCCCTTGCCTATGGGGCCGACGCAGCGTATTTGGGCTTCTCGCCCTTCTCCCTTCGAACAAATGCGGGCAACTTTAGTGACGCTGATCTAATCGATGTTATCGCCTTAAAGCAATCGAGCGGTAAGAAGCTCTACTGCACGATTAACATGCTCTTTGACCAAAACCGAATGGCGCTGCTGAATGAAACACTGCCAGAGATTAAGAAGTGGCCGTTTGATGGGTTTATCATCAGTGACTTGGGCGTTATTCCCCTCTTACGGAAACACCTTGGTTCAGATGTTGAACTTCACCTCTCAACCCAAGCGTCGTGCACCAATAGTGAAAGCGCTCGCTTCTACCACCAGCTTGGCTTTAGGCGGGTAATCTTAGGACGCGAAGCGAGCCTTGATGATATCAAGGAGATCAAAGACCACAACCCTGATTTAGAGTTAGAAGTCTTCGTTCACGGGGCGATGTGCATGGCGTACAGTGGCCGTTGTCTCTTAAGTGCCCACCTCGCCGGGCGCAGCGCCAACAGCGGCGATTGTTCCCACTCGTGTCGGTGGAACTACCGCCTTGGCTTAGAGGAGAAAGAGCGACCAGGGGTGTACTACCCCATTGAAGAGTACGATGAGTATACAACGATCCTTTCCTCAAAGGATTTATGTATGATCGACCACGTAGATGAGCTCATCGCGGCGGGAGTTTCATCGTTAAAGATTGAAGGACGAATGAAGAGCTCCTACTACGTTGCTGCGGTAACACGCGCCTACCGTAAAGCCCTCGATAAAGATCCAGAAGCATCGATCTACCGCGAAGACCTCTTTAACGTCTCTCACCGTGAATACTCCACTGGCTTCTTCTTTGGCTCAGGGGCGATTGATCCCGTAAAAGGGAGTAACATCACTGAAAAAGAGTATCAACGGCGCTACCTCTTCTGCGGCTTTGTCCGTGAAGAAGTAAAGCCAAACCTCTATCGTCTTGAGTTGAAGAATTCAATCCGGAGCGAACACCCCCTTGAGGTGATTGGCCCGGATATTCCAAACCTCCAACTCAGTGGTATCACCCTCTTTAACGAGGAGATGGAAGAAATTCCCCAAGGGGATCACAACAAGATTTGCTACCTGAAGAGCGTCCAGCGCCTAGAAAACGGGTATATCCTCCGCCGCCTGCTTTAGTGATACGCGCTAAAACCCCTCATTATCTGCCCTCGATTTGGGGTAAAAAAGCGCTATGAACCAGTAAAAACCTTCAAATACTGCGTTATTTCACGTTATTTACATG
>JBBADN010000216.1:0-2839 GCA_041656455.1 Sphaerochaeta sp.
CCAAAGTGATACGGATTAAAGCCAAAGGAGATCGCAACCGGGTAGAAGATTGGGGTAAGAAGGATTAAGAGAATTCCCATATCCATGAAGCAGCCGAGGATGATCATGATGATAATCATCAAGAACATCGCCACCGCTGGATTAGTTGAAACACTCATCAAGGCGTGGGCTACGATTGTGGGAACTCGAAGGTAGGAAAGACAGTAGCTAAAGGCGCTACTGGTGGCGATGATCGCCATAATCGTTCCAAGGGTCTTCAAACTCTTTAAAAGCGTGACGAGGAGTTTCTTCGGGGTCATCGTCTTATAGACGAACGTGGTGATCACAAACGCGTAGACGGCGGCGATCGCCCCCGCTTCGGTAGCGGTAAAGACACCGGCGATAATTCCCACAGCGACAATGAGGATTGTTACCAGCCCAAGGATTGATTCACGAACGATAACGATTTTCTCTTTCCACGAACGGCTTTCACTGATGGGGTACTTTTTCTTCACAGCAATGACAAAGGACGTCACCATCAAGGCGGCGGTTAAGAGAACACCGGGTAAGTACCCACACATGAACATCGTTGAAATCGAAAGACCACTACCGGCGGCAACGATGTAGAAGATCATATTCTGGCTCGGAGGAATAATAACCCCTTCGACTGAGCTAGTACACGTTACTGCGATTGAGTAGTCAGCGTCATACCCTTCTTTGATCATCGAGGGGATGAGAAACGATCCGATCGAGGAGACGTCAGCGATGGATGATCCGGAGATTCCACCAAAGAACATCGAAACAAGACAGTTCACTAACGCCGTGCCGCCGCGGACGCGGCCAACGAGGACGTTGGCGAAGTTTGTTAATCGGTCACTGATTCCCCCATCGGTCATGATCTGGGCCATGATAATGAAGAAGGGAACACACATAAAGGTAAAGGAGGTGATTCCCGTTGCCATCTTCTGAAAGAGGTTAAAGAAGGGAATCCCAAGATAAAGACCAGTAAAAAGACTCGCTACTCCAAGGGCAAAAGAGATGGGAAAGCGAAGGATCATTAAAAAGACTAAGCTTCCGAAGAGGATTGCAATACCAACTGTTGAGCTCATAACGTACCTCCTCGTTCAACCATCAGCTCTTCAGCTGTGGCAGCGTGACTGCTCTTGTGATACTCAGAGCGGGGAGTAAGGATTGTGGAGGCGAGGTTGACGAGGGAGTAAATTAACATCAAGAAACCACCAACAATAAGGGGGGCAAACATCAACGCCTGGCTAAACTTCGCAGCGGGCATCCGCTTTGGGGCGTTGAGGCGGGTGATAATCCACCCGTAGCGAATCATTTCAGTAAAGAACCACGACAAAAGCGCGTGGCGCATAATATCCGCACCCTTCTTCAGGGTAGGGGGAAGGTTCTTGTGTAAGAAGTAAAGGGCGGCGTGGTCGTCGGTGAAGATATCGATGGCCATGCACAGATACCCGAACCAAACGAGGAACATCAAGGTTACCTCCTCAGACCAGGAAAAAGGAGCCCTGAAGAGAAAGCGCATCGTTACCTGCAGAAAGGTAATTAAGGTGACGATGATGAGGGTGACGCTACAGACATACCGCTCGACGTTCACGACCTTTTCAAGGGCGGAGCGGATCTTCTTAAGCGCAGGTGGATAGGTGTTCATATGGTACTCCTGCAGAGGGGGTGTGGTGGGCCTTTACTAAGGAGGCCCACCCCCACATTTGGTATTAGTTCGTTGCCTTGATTTGCTCGATTACGGACTTGTATTGGGGATACATGTCGTACATCGGACTTACCATGTCTTGGAACGCCTTGACGTTGACTTCAAAGACTTGACAGCCAGCGGCTTCAACGACGGCGCGGCTTTCGTTTTGGAAGTCGTCCATCGCCTTGCGCTGCCAGCGGGATGCCTCTACAGCCGCTTCGCGGAACGCTTTCTTCTGACTATCGTCGAGTTTTGCCCATGACTTGGCGCTCATGATGACGATTGCTGGAGGGGCCATGTGTCCATCAAGGGAGAAGTATTTCGCAACTTCATAGTGACCACTGGTGTAGTAGGAAACGAAGTCGTTCTCAGCAGCGTCGATAACGCCAGTTTGAAGGCCTTGGTAAACTTCACCGTAATTCATTGGGGTTGCAGCACCACCGAGGAGCTCGACCATCTTAATGGCGACTTCACTAGGTTGGACGCGGACTTTTAAGCCTTTCATGTCAGCAACGCTGAGAATTGGTTTCTTCGTCGTGTAGAAGTTTCTTGAACCAGCTTCCCAGAACTCCAAGCCAATCATGTTGTACTTGGTTAGATCTGCGATAACGCCTTGGCCGATCGGGCCATCGAGAACGCGGTACTTTTGATCCATTCCGGTGAAGACGTACGGTAAGGTAAAGACACCAACTTCATCCGCGGTAGATGCAAGAGCAGAGGTGTTTACCCGAGCGATGTCGAGTGTGCCAGCTTGGACTTGGTCGATCGTCTCACTTTCGCTCCCTAATTGGGCGTCCATATAGACTTCAATTTCAACGCTGCCGTTTGTCTTTTCTTTCACGAGATCAGCAAACATCAGCATCCCCAAGGAAATTGGGTTATTCCCTGGTTGGTTTTCAGCGAGTTTAAACTTCAGCACGCCTTTGCTCTCAGAAGCACCACCGGCAAAGAGTGCGGTTGCTACTACAAGTACTACCAAAATAGTCAATACTTTTTTCATGATTCCTCCTTCCTACTACGTAGGATTGTTTTGATATGCTTACCAAGTGATGAGCTTGGATGCGGACTGACGGTCGATGAAGAGGTTCCAATCGGGATGGCTCTTCAAGAGGGTTGCCGGGATCATGGGATCTTGCGCTTTGGTGA
>JBBADN010000217.1:0-2791 GCA_041656455.1 Sphaerochaeta sp.
GACTTTTTCGTTGCGATGGGGTGTAAAGCGAGTGACCACGCCTTAATCACCGCCCCCGCCCTTTTCTGGAGTGAGGAGAAAGTCGCCCAGGTCTTTGCTAAGCGCCTCGACGGTGAAAGCCTTTCATCCGATGAAGTTGAAGCGTACAAGACGTTCGTTTTGACCCACTTAGCGAAGGCGTATAAGAGCCGTGATGTAGCGATGCAGCTGCACTTTGCTGCGATCCGCAACAACAACAGCTTGATGTTTGACAAGCTTGGACCCGATACCGGTTACGACGCAGCTCACGATAAAGAGCTTGCCGAAGGACTCTCGGCGTTTTTAAACAACCTCTCTAAGAGTGGCGATGTTCCCAAGACGATCCTCTACACCCTTAATCCAAAGGATTACTACTCCCTCGCAACGTTGATGGGGTGCTACCAAGACGGTCAGCCTGGAAAGATGCAGCTTGGCTCGGCGTGGTGGTTTGCTGATCATAAGGATGGAATGGAAGAGCAGATGAAGATCCTCGGTAACGTTGGTCTTCTCTCCCGCTTCATCGGAATGTTAACCGATAGTCGCTCCTTCCTCTCCTACAGTCGGCACGAGTACTTTAGAAGGATTCTCGCCAACATCTACGGAACGTGGATGGAAGATGGGGAGATTCCCAATGATATCGAGCTCGTTGGTGGGATTATCAGCGATATCTCCTTTAACAACGCAAAGAAGTATTTTGAGGGATGATGATGAATGAACAACAAGGAACCAGTGGTGTTATTCGAACGATTATGATTCTGGAGACGCTTTCGCGCCACCAGTCGATTAACCTCGAGAGTTTAGCGAAAGAAACGACGCTCCCAAAGGCGACGTTGCTCCGCTTCCTTTCAACGCTGGTGAACCTTGGCTACGTCTACCGCGACCCCCACGACCTTTACAGCTTAACGCTGAAGATGTTCAGTGTGGGATCGCGGGGCTTAGAACACCTAGATTTAATCAACCTCGCTAGCCCAATCGCCCAGCGCCTCTGTGAAGAGCTGGGCGAGACGGTTCACATGGGCGTCCTTGAAGAGGATAGCGCCGTCTACGTCTTAAAGAAGGAGTCCTCCTACACGATTCGGATGTACAGCCGAGTCGGTAAGACGATTCCCCTGTACTGCACCGCCATCGGTAAGATCCTCCTCTCCGATATGGAGAACCAAGAGATTAACGCCTACCTCGAACGAACAAAGTTAAAAGCGTTCACCCCGAATACCCTCACGACGAAAGACCAGCTCCTCGCTGAGCTGAAGGATATTCGAACCCAAGGCCGGGCGATGGATAACGAGGAGCACGAGATGGGAACACTCTGCATAGGATCACCGATTCGCGACCACAGCGGAAGGGTCATCGCCGCAATGAGTGTCTCCTGGCCCCTCTTCCGTTTTGAGCCGGAGCAAACCGATCGCATGAGCCAAGCGATCCGCGAAGCAACGGACCATCTCAGCCGCTTGATGGGGTACGCAGGCTCGTAAATTCCCTCAATTCTCCGCCACCGCTCCTTGTTGCCCCCCTAGTGATAGAGTAGGATGGGTGCATGAAAACAATTCAATGGGGCATTATTGGCTGTGGAGATGTCACTGAAGTAAAGAGCGGACCGGGCTTTCAAAAAGCGGAGCGTTCCGAACTCGTTGCAGTGATGCGAAGAGATAGAGAAAAAGCAAAAGATTACGCTAAGCGGCATGGAGTACCCCGCTTCTACGATGACGCTGATGCATTGATCAATGATCCGGAGGTGGACGCAGTCTACATCGCCACCCACCCCGACACCCATAAAGAGTACGCCCTCCGCGTTGCTAAGGCGGGTAAGCCCGTCTACGTTGAAAAACCGATGGGGCTAAACTACGCCCACGCCCAAGAAATGGTGGCAGGGTGTAGAGAAGCGGGAGTACCTCTCTTTTGCGCCTACTACCGCCGCGCCCTTCCCAAATTCCTACAAATTAAAAGAATCCTCGACAGCGGCTGCCTTGGTGCAATTCGCAGTGTTGAAATGCTGATGCGCCAGCAGATCCAAGAGATCGACGCCCGTGGTGGGGGTTCGTGGCGAGTTCGGCCAGAGCTCAGTGGCGGTGGCCGTTTCCCTGACGTTGCCTCCCACGCCTTTGATGCGATTGACTTTCTCCTTGGCCCAATTAGTGACGCTGCAGGCGTTGGCTTAAACCAAAGCAAGACGTACAACGCTGAAGACATCGTCTGGGGCCACTTTAAAACTGAACGTGGCGTCGCTGGAGTGGGGAGCTTTATCTTTAACACCTTTACCGATGACGATTGGACGACGATTCACTGTAGTGACGGCTCACTCACCTATTCTGTTTTGGATTTAAATCAACCCATTACGATTCGGACGAAAGAGAGGGTGGAGTACATTCAAAGTGAGAGCCCACCACCGCACGTCGCCCAACCGCTTATTCAAAGCGTCGTTGATGACTTACTCGGCCTTGGTACGTGTCCCTCAACGGGCGACTCTGCCCTTCGGACCGATTGGGTCTTAGCGAAGATCGCGAACACCCTTTAGTGTTCGTCATCCTCTTCAGAAAAGTCGCTATGGAGGAAGTGGTCGAGGACGTCATCGATCACACCTTCAAGCTCATCACTCTTCTGGCCCTCTAAGATCATCACCCCCATATTTGGCCCAACGGTGCTCAGTAGCGGAATTGTCCGCCTCCCGTAGCAGTGAATCGCCTGGGGCTTGAGTCCTTGGTCGAAGGTATTTAAGAGGCGGTGGAAGAACTCTTCGTAATCGCGTTCATACTCATCGAGCATGTACATATCTCGA
>JBBADN010000218.1:0-2763 GCA_041656455.1 Sphaerochaeta sp.
CACGGTTCGCCCTGCTCATAGATAATTGTGCCTTTCGGAACAGAAATAATCGGGTTGGTATCCATATCGCATCCTCCCTTTCAGGGCACCAGTATACCACAGAGTCACTCAATTGACACTCCTGTTCCAGAACCGTAGGCTGAAGACCATGGTTGAACTCACTACCCCCGCCGGGTCTTTACAAAGCGCCCTCGCTGCCTTCAACGAAGGAAGTGATGGCGTATATCTTGGTCTTAAAAGCTTTTCCGCCCGCAAAGGCGCTACAAATTTTACCCTTGAAGAGCTCGCAAAGCTTCGAAATATTGCTCTAAAAGAGAATAAACGCATCTACCTTACGATCAACACCCTCATTGAAGAGGCGTACCTTCAAGAAGTAGTAGTCCTGTTAAAAGAAATCGAGCGGATCGGCTGTGATGGGGTGATCGTCCAAGACCTCGGCGTGGCTCGAATCATTCGAACCCACTTCCCCTCCCTCGCCCTTCACGGCTCCACCCAACTCGCTGTTCACACAGCGAGGGGAGTCCGCCAACTGCAGAAGTGGGGCTTTGAACGAATCGTCCTTTCACGGGAACTCACCGTAGAAGAGATCCACGCGATTCGAAGGGCGTGCCCAGATGTTGAATTGAAAGTCTTTGTTCACGGGGCGCTCTGTTACGCCTTCAGTGGCCTGTGCATGGCTAGTCACTACCTCACCGGACGGTCGGCTAACCAAGGCTCTTGTGCCCAGATCTGCCGCAATTGGTGGAGCGTAGAAGAAGATCCTGAAGTACCAGATCTTTTATCACCCCTAGGAGAAGGTAAGCGCAATGGCCCCTTCTTCTCAATGAGTGATCTTAACAGCCTTGAGGTTGTTGAGCAGCTGGATGCAATGGGCATTGATAGTGTCAAAATCGAAGGGCGGATGAAGAGCCCGGCGTACTCAGCGTTTGCTGCTCAGGCGTACCGCAGTGCCCTAGATGGACGGCGGGTTGACGAAGACCCCCTTTCGATTACCTTTGCGCGATCTCAAACAGGGGGGTGGCTGAGCTCCTACGGGCGAACAAAAGCCGATTTTTCCGTTCGCCACACCCCATCTTTAGGAAGTGGCTCCTACGCTGGGCACCGAGGAGTAATTGGTGGAACAATCCTCGATTACTACAACGATGAACTTTACGTTGAATTGATTCGCCCGATCGCCGACCGCGATGGGCTTATGTACCTCGTTGAAAATCACCACGGCGTGTTAGAACCGGTGCGCTTCGGGGTTCGCAAAGTCGGCTTTGCCCAAAGGGGGCAGCGGATCTGGCTCCAGCTACCCGGTGGTAGTAAAGAACCAATCATAGGCGAGCCGCTGTACATCATCAGCGGGCATAATCTAAACCTTCCCCTGATCAGTGAAGAGATTGCCCCCTATCAACAGAGCATCGATCTGACGATCGTCCTTGAAGATAACCAGCTTACCATCCAAAGCCCCTTTGGTAGTGCTGTAGCCCCACTATCTTTAGAGCGAGCACATCAACGTCAAGATCTTCTTTCTAATCTCACCACGATCTTTTCCCAAAGTGACCAAAGTCTCTTCACTCTAGGAAATCTTTATGTGGAGAATAAGAGCTCATTTGAAGATGAAGAGATCTTCCTCCCCCTCTCGGTGTTAAAGAAGATTCGGCGCGCCTTCTATCAAAGCCTCGATGGACGATTTAAACAGCTAGTCCAAGAACCATTTAACATTGAAAGGCTCCCAAAGAAAGAATCGATTACCCTTCCTAGGCGCTCGCTCCTCGTCGATGATCAAAAGATCCCCTACCTCGACCCACCAACGGTGCTTAAGAAGCTCACCGGGGGAAGCGCGTTACCTGATCTACTCTTTAGGGATGGTTCCTACCTCTACTTCCCCCTCTCACCGATTACCTTCCTAGAAGAGGAGTTCTTTGACGCGTTAACTCAGCTTATTGACCATGCTCGAAGAGAAGGGCTCTTAGATCAAATCCGCTTTGGAGTAAACAACGTTTCGCACATCGCCTTCTTTGAAGAACATCAACTGCCAGTCTTTATTGATATCTACCTCTACCTAGCGAACAGTCAGAGTGCTGCCCTTCTTAGCGAAACGTCGTTGAATCTTATCGGAGGGTATTACTGGCTTGAACGCTTAGAGGGTGATTTCACTACCTGGGTGTTTGAACCAACGGTGGTGGATGAAGCGTTTATTGCCCCACTCTTTATCAGTCGTTCATGCTTCCGCTACGACTCGTTGGGCCTTAGTTGTGAGAACTGCCCCCGCAAGGGTTCGTGGTACGTAACTCAGAGTGATAAGCGCCTGAAGGTCAACGTCCGCGACTGCATCACAACGCTGATGATCGAAGAGCTTTTCTAAAGGGTTCAAATTCAAAGGAGATCGGAAAAGCAAGGGCGCCTTCATCATAGAGTTCTTGAAGCTCCTCTTCATCGACCCACCGATAGGCAACCGCCTCTTCTTTTTGAAGGCGGATGGAATCGGGGTCGATCGAAACTCGAACAAGAAAGACATCAACAAACGATTGAATCTTCAACGCTGTTCCTAAGAGGGTGATCTGCTCTTTTGTGGCAACAATGCCCGTCTCTTCACGTAATTCCCTCAGCGCAGCATCAACACTCGCTTCGCCAGCGATGACGCTGCCGGAGGTGTTCTCCCAGAGATTAGGCATTAAGCTCTTATGTGCTGAGCGAAGGGTGAGTAAGACTCGCCCATCACTATTTACCGTCCATACTGAAATAACATTGTGGTACGTCCCTTCTTCTAAGGGCGTA
>JBBADN010000219.1:0-2756 GCA_041656455.1 Sphaerochaeta sp.
TAAGCGGGTTTTTTTGAAGTGTGAACTCCCTCAGCTCTACACTGCGTATGAGGTGTGAAGAGGGAGCGCAAAAGAAGATGACAAAGATCAAGAAAGTTGCTAGACTTGGGCGCCGGTACGGCAAGGAGGCACCATGAATCCTGCGGCACGGAAACAATCAATCCTATCAATTCTCGAAGAGCGGGGTTCGGTATTAGTCACCGATCTCGCTAAAAATTTTGATGTTACGAAAGTGACGATTCGCAACGACCTCGACGAACTCGGCGAACGAGGCCTTTTAGTCCGGACCCACGGCGGGGCGATTCCGGCAGAGAAAGTTGCAAACAACCGCTTTATTAGCCAAACCATCTTAGAGTACGCCGAGGAAAAGCGCTCGATTGCCCGCCTCGCCTCCACGTTGGTCAAAAATGGTCAGTCGATCATCATCGATAACGGCTCAACAACGATTCACGTCGCTCCCTTTATCAGTGAGCTCCCGATTACCGTCATGACGAGTTCATTGTTAGTGATGGAAGAGTTAATGCACAGTGAAAAAGTCGACTTGCTCATGGCGGGGGGGATTCTTCGCCGCCCTTCAATGGGATTGATGGGCAGTCACACCAAGCTTTTCTACCAGCAAATCCACGCCGATTGGTGTTTCCTTGGAGCTTCGGGGTTTTCCTCCGAGCAAGGAATCTTCTGTAGTAACCTCATCGAAGCAGAATCGAAGCAGATGATGATCAAAAGCGCCTCACGGGTGTGTCTCTTAGTCGATTCATCGAAGATGGAACGCCTCTCGTTAGCAAAGGTGTGTGACTGGGATGCGATCGACTACCTCATCACCGATGCGATCGACGCTGAAGTGCGCGCCCGCATCGAAGAAAGCGAGGTAAAGGTCCTCATCCCATGAAGCAACACCCTAGTGCAATTTCCTTAGTTGGCTTCAAAACAAAAGAGGAAGTACAGTCATACATCGACCACATTCCCCACGCCCGCTTTGAACTCTCCTACAAAATGAATCAGGCGTTCCTTGATGAGTTAGAACCCATCATCCAGGGGAGGGTAGTCAGCGCCCACGCTGCGTGCCCCAACCAACCGATCTTCCCAAACTTCGCCTCCCACGATCCTGATGTGTTAGAACAAAGCCTTGAGGCGGTGAAGCGAACCCTTGAAACATGTACTCGGTTTGGAGCAACAACGATGGTTCTTCATCCCGGCTACGTCACCGATCTTGCCATTCCATCAGAAAACCAAGCGCGCCAAGCGCTCTTAGATGACCCAGCGTTCCTTCCGTACATCGGCGTCGCCGACGGGGCGATCTGTCGAACCGATTACCCCGAAAGCGAAGGTTACCAACGCCACAGCCGCCAAGCGATGAAGCAGCTCGCCTTTGTAGCCGAATTAGGAACACAATACGGAGTCACCGTAGCAGTGGAGAACCTCAATCCCCGGGTAGCCTACCTCTTCCAGAAACCTGAAGAGATGGTGGCTTTAGCAGAAAACCATACTCTCTGTCTTGATATCGGCCACCTCTTCATCGCCAGTGGTGTCTACGGCTTCGATTACCTCTTAGCCATCGAGCAGATCCTCGCAACCGGTAAGGTTGTTACCAGCCATCTTCACACCAACTCAACGAACCCAGCGCAAAACCGCTACCGCGATGATCATCACAACCTCGATCAAAATACCCTCCCGATTCACCAGAGTCTTTGTTTGCTTAACCAGGCGAACGTCCAATTGGTTCTTGAAACAGTAGCCGATCCCGTTCATAACACCCGCGTGCTTAATGCTCTCATCGAGGAGTGCCATGCGCCTCATTGAACACCATTCATTTGGTAAACGAAAAGACCAAGACCTGAATGAAGACGGCTTCTTCTTCAGTGAAGAGTATGCTGCGCTCATCGACGGGTGCTCTACCTATGAACTCATTCCCAACACAACCAAATCAGCGGGGTTGATCGCAAAAGATCTCATCCTTAAGAGCCTCGCAACTCTCAGTCCTTATTCAACCTACCAAGAAGCGTTTGAAGCGTTCAATGAGGCACTCCTTAACTGGTATGACGAAGAAAGTCAGGGTAGGGATTTCTTCCAAAGAAATCCCCACCTCCGCCCTGGGGCGTACGCTGCCATAGTAAGCAACGCAAGACGAGAGCTCTGGATCCTTGGTGATTGTCAGGCGCTGATGAACAATACCCACTACTCAGCGCCAAAGGAGGTCGATGCCCTCATGGAGGAGCTGCGGGCCTTTATCATCGAGGCCCTCCGCCATGAGGGAGTCAGTGAGAAGACAATCTTCGAAAACCCTGCCTTAGTGGATACCTTCCTTCGGCCAATTATGGCGAAGCAAAGCCTCTTTCAAAATAGTAACGAAAAAACTTCGTTCTCCTACCCAACTCTCGATGGGTTCTTCACCGACTATCCATCGATTCTGGTAATCGAGTTACCAAGTGAACCCGTTGAAATCGTCTTAGCCAGTGATGGGTACCCGAAACTTTTTCCAACCCTCGAAGAAAGTGAGCAGTATTTACAAGAAATCCTTCATTCCGATCCGCTTTGTTACAAAGATTTTCGCTCAACAAAAGGATTAATCGAAGGCAACGCTTCCTTTGATGATCGAACATATTTGCGTTTTATTGTCTAAATTGGATTTACTCCCATAAAACAGGGGATACTTTTCCTCACATCGAAACAAAACACAAAAAAAGATAACTTTTTCTTGCGTTTTGACTTCAGGTGACCGATACTAATGGTACTAGCCGCCCGCACTCGGGCGATTC
>JBBADN010000220.1:0-2752 GCA_041656455.1 Sphaerochaeta sp.
GAAGTGAATGATCTCACCTTCTTTGTTCTTTATCGTATCGGTGACCTTACACTCATTCACAGTTCCCCAGTCACCACCTTGGCCCCCACCTTCGGGGTAGAAGATTGTTTCAGTGAGAATCACTTCTGATCCTTCTACTGATCGAACAGTGGTTTTTAACGTTTTTTGATAGGGGTCATCGTAATAACGGGGATAGGTATTCATTTAATCTCTCATCGTTAAGTGGTCATCCACCGGCAGGGCAGTGTCGGCCACGGGAAGGTTAATCTTAAGTTTAATTGCAAGGACACGAAGGAAGAAGACAATCGCTGTGACGATTAAGAAGAGTTCAAAAAGGCCAAGGGGAGTCTTTGCCAATAATAGGTAGGCAACCGCTCCAATGAGGCTTGCGGTGGCGTAGAAGTCGCTGGTGAGCACCGTTGGCACTGAGCGCGAAAGCACATCACGAACAACCCCACCAACTACCGCGCTGAACATCCCCGAGAGGACTTGCCCCACAGGGGAGAGGCCCCAGAGGGCACCTTTGGCACAGCCAAGGGCGGTAAAGACCCCAAGGCCAAGGGCATCCGCATAGAGGATCAGTGGCCAGCGGCCGACGATCTTGGGGGCAAGGAAGAAGACGAGAAGACCCGTGACAACACAGATGAGGATGTACGAACTTGAAACGAGGACCGCCGCTGGCGTTGCCCCGATGAGCATGTCCCGAAACATCCCCCCGCCACAGCCAACGGTGCAGGCAAAGACGACAACACCGAGGATATCGAGCTTACAGCGCACCCCTTTAACCGCCCCAGTAAGGGCGAAGATAAAGGTCCCAAAAAGGTCAAATGCGTTGATTACCGTCAGCTCCCAATACATGAACCTAGCGTACCATCAAAGCGTTTACTTGTCCAAGACGGGCAAGTGTACTATCTTTGGATTGAAGCATTTAAGGAGCATGATATGGCAATTATTAAATCAGCCTGGGAGATCGCGATGGAGCGCGCTGAATCAATTGAAGCGGACCCAGCAAAGATTAAGAAAGACCTCAATATAAAAGAAGGACGGCAGATCGCCGCAGGCTTTCTCCTCGATATCGATGGAACCAAAGAAGAAGCCGAGCAAAAGTACAACAGCTACAGCGGGGAGGCAAAATCGTACGTAAAGGAAGGAATGGCGCTCACCCTTCTTTCGAACCTCGCCCTACCACGAAACCTGAGCTACGCCGATATCTTCCCGAAGCTCAAAGAGCTTGGGGCAATCATTAGCAACAATAATGAAGAGCTCGGTGAGCTCCTTGGACAGATGCAAGGCTTCTTTGGTCAGTACATCGAAACCCAAGAAGATCTTGTACAGCGCTTGAAGGAGCAATTTGCCCCGCACCTTCAACAGAAGGAAGCACAGCTACGCGCCCAATATGGGCCAAACTTCACCCTTCGCCCCGAGCAAGATCCTGAGTTTATGAAGATCTTAGATGAACAGTTAAAGAACCTCGATGGGCAATACTCCAACGTCTTGAATAACGCCAAAGACCGGATGAAAGAGATTTTAGGAATCGAGTAATACGAAAAGAAATAACAAGAACGAGTATGAGGAACGGCTGCCCGAAGGCAGCCGTTCTTGTGTAACACACATACTCTCAGAAGCTTACTCCCACCAGTGGGCCATTCGCTTCTTCAGCTCTTGTCGGTACGCATCCCAATCGGTGATCGGCTTGGCAGCGAGGCCTTCGTCACACGCAGCTTTCGCAACAGCAACCGCTTCCCACTCGATGACCCGGGGGTCAAACGGCTTGGGAACGATGTACTCGCGACCAAAGCTGAAGTGCCTACCACCATACGCCTTTGCAACGGACTCGGGAACGGGTTCTTTTGTCAGTGCAGCAAGCGCCTTCGCAGCAGCCATCTTCATTCCTTCACTGATGATTCTGGAGCGAACGTCCATTGCACCGCGGAAGATGAAGGGGAAGCCAAGAACGTTGTTGATCTGGTTGGGATAGTCACTGCGACCCGTTGCCATGATCAAATCACTGCGCGTCGCCATGGCGAGCTCGTAGTCGATCTCGGGGTTGGGGTTTGCCATTGCAAAGACCACCGGGTCGCGGTCCATTGATAGGAGCATCTCTGGAGTAACAACGTCAGCAACGGAGAGACCGATGAGGGCATCGGCGCCCTTTAATGCGTCAGCGAGCGTCTCTAAATCAGTATCGATCGCAAAGCCTTTCTTCTCGGGAGAAAGGCCTTCCATTCGATCGCGGCGAAGAACTCCGTGGCGGTCACAGAGGATGAGGTTCTCCTTCTTCACTCCAGCGTTGAGGAACATCTTTGCACAGCTGATGCCCGCTGCCCCTGCTCCGTTGATGACAACTTTAATCTCTTCAATCTTCTTATTAACAACCTCACACGCGTTCATCAACCCAGCGGTAGCGATGATCGCAGTTCCGTGTTGGTCGTCGTGGAAGACGGGAATGTCACACTCTTGGATGAGGGTCTGCTCAATTTCAAAACACTCGGGGCTCTTGATGTCTTCAAGGTTAATGCCACCGAAGGTAACGCTGATCGCCTTGACAATCTCAATGAGCTTCTTCGGGTCAGTTTCATCGATTTCAATGTCGAAGACGTCGATATCGGCGAACCTCTTAAAGAGCACTCCCTTTCCTTCCATAACGGGTTTACTGGCAAGAGCTCCTCGATCACCGAGACCGAGGATCGCCGTCCCGTTGGAGATAACAGCAACTAAGTTTCCTTTGGAGGTGTACTTGTACGCCTCCAAA
>JBBADN010000221.1:0-2750 GCA_041656455.1 Sphaerochaeta sp.
GTTACCGTTGCCGAACCGTGGCGAAACTGATCTACCATAACAAACATCGGAATCCCTTCTTCGTTACGGTAGTAGGGAATCGTAGTGACCCAAAGCGCCGCATCGACTTCAACAAACGTTGAAACCCGTCCATCACTGGAGGTGCGCTCTACGTGATTGATATCAAAGATCGGTCCTTGGTAGATTGCTTCTTTCTTTCCACTCTTCCAAATAAGACCCACACCTACTCCTTTACTGATGAGACAGCAGTACCTTCATCGATACGCATCGCAATATTCTTCAAGGCTACAGCACTGCGCGATTCTGGGGCGTTTTCAAGGTGGCTCTTCCCACTATCCTCCGCTTCCATTAACGGAACCTCAAGGGGAATCTTTCCAAGGAAGGGAACGTCCATCTCTTTAGCGAGGTTTTCCCCACCGCCAATCCCAAAGACGGGAATCTCTTCATTACAGTGAGGGCAGAAGAGCCCACTCATATTTTCAACAAGCCCAAGGATCGCGACTCCCATTGAGCGGGAGAACGTCACTGACCGGCGGGCATCAAGAAGGGCTACTTCTTGGGGGGTTGTTACGATAATCGTTCCAGTGAGCTCTTTAATCGTTTGAACAACAGTCAGCTGCTCATCACCGGTTCCCGGAGGGGAGTCGATCAGAAGGTAGTCTAATTGGCCCCACTCGGCTTGGGCAAGGAACTGCCTAATTGCCGCAGTCTTCATCGGACCGCGCCAGACGATTGGGGAATCGGGGTCTTTGATCGCAAAGGCGAGGCTCATCACCAATAAGTTAGGCCGCGCTTCAACGGGGTAGAACGTCTTACCTTCATTCTCACTCATGAGGATCCCATCCTCACAGCCGAGCATCTTTGCAACGTTGGGCCCGTGAAGGTCCGTATCTAAAATACCGACGCGCTTACCCGCATCAACGAGGGCGTTTGCTAAGTTAATCGTAACAGTGGTTTTTCCTACCCCACCCTTTCCACTCATAATTAAGATTTTACGCCCAATCTTATCTAAATTGCCTCGAATTGCCTTATCCTCAGCAATTCGAGCAGCAAAATCTATTCCTTCTGACATGCAGATACTCCTTCTCTTCCTTTCAATGTACGCAAATGCACTAAAAGCGACAAGCAGAGCACATGCTTTAGATTGCTTAATCTTTTATCCTACCATTGCTTGAAACGCTCATTACTCTTTCGATATACTGGTATGCGGTGCAATTTCCCCAGTCCTGTACTGTGGCTACCATAGAATACGTAGGAGTTCACATGGTTTTCTTAACGCAACTCGCGAAGGAAGAACTGCTCACCCAATTAAACCACGGAGTCATCTTGATGCTCCTTGGCATGGGAACAGTCTTTGTTTTCCTTACCTTGTTGGTTTTTGTGACGAAAGGGTTATCAGCCCTTGTCATAAAATTCGAATCTAAGCGGCCCGCTAGTGCCCCAAGCGCTGGTGCAGTATCAACAATTGCCGCCCCCGCCTCTGAGGCGGATATTGCTGCCGCCATTGCTGTTGCATGGGCGAAAGCAAACGAATAACCCCCGGAGGATCATCTACGATGAAAAAAGTTAACTTTATGGTCACAGCGTTCCGTGACGGATTCCAATCAGTCTATGGAGCCCGTGTCTTTACGAAAGATTTCTTACCGGCAGTTGAAGCTGCCCGCGAAGCTGGGATTACCCACTTTGAAGCCGGCGGTGGCGCCCGCTTCCAATCCCTTTACTTCTATACTAATGAAGACGCCTTTGACATGATGGACGAATTCCGCCGCGTTGCTGGTCCCGATGCTGATCTTCAGACGCTCTCCCGCGGAGTGAACGTTGTTGGCCTTGATTCCCAACCCCGTGACATCATTAACCTTCACGCCCAGCTCTTTAAGAAGCACGGCATTTCCACGATCCGAAACTTCGACGCCTTAAACGATGTAAATAACCTCATCGACAGCGGTCAAGCGATCGTCGATGCAGGTCTGCGCCACGAAGTCGTTGTTACGATGATGGGTCTTCCTCCGGGGCAAAGCGGAGCCCACGACCCTGACTTCTACGAAGCAACGCTGAAGAAGATCATGGATGCTGGTATCGAGTACCACTCCGTCGCTTTTAAGGACGCCAGTGGAACCTCCACCCCGGCGTACGTCTTCGAAACGATCAAGCGCGCCCGTAAGCTCCTTGGCAAAGACATGAACATCGTCTTCCACAGCCACGACACCGCTGGTGTCTGTATCCAACAGTACGTCAGTGCCCTTGAAGCAGGTGCAAACCAAGTCGACCTTTCGATGGCCCCTGTCTCTGGTGGTACGTGCCAGCCTGATATTATCACGATGTGGCACGCCCTTCGTGGTACTGAGTTTGACCTCGGTGTTGATATTAAGAAGATTCGGGAAGCTGAAGCAGTCTTCCAAGACGTGATGAAAGACTACATCATTCCCCCCGAGGCGATGACCGTCACTCCTGAGATTACCTTCAGTCCCCTTCCGGGTGGTGCTTTAACGGCAAACACTCAGATGCTCCGTGACAACAACATGATGGATAAGTACCCAGCAATCGTTGAAGCGATGGGCGAAACTGTTGCCAAGGGTGGCTATGGAACCAGCGTTACCCCCGTATCGCAGTTCTACTTCCAGCAGGCGTTTAACAACGTCATGTTTGGACCGTGGAAGCGCATCGCTGAAGGGTACGGCAAGATGGTCCTTGGCTACTTTGGAAAGACCCCCGTTAAGCCCGATGCTGACGTTGTAAAGGCGTGTGCTGAC
>JBBADN010000222.1:0-2749 GCA_041656455.1 Sphaerochaeta sp.
CGTTAACTTCGATTCTTTAGGTACTATCCCAACGATGGCACAAAACACACCAAAGCTCAAGGCGATACTTTTTGATAAAGATGGGACGCTCTTCCATTACGCCTCGGTGTGGCAACGCGTCATTATCGCGGGAATTGATGAAGCTTTCGCTTCAATTGGTCGTAGCGATGATGATCAGGTAAAATTAGGCTTGCTTCGCCTCATGGGCGTTGATGGACTTGGGAACAACCTTCGTAAAGGTCTTGTATTCACCCACTCCAAAGTAAAAATTGCCCGTCGCTTCCTCCTTTTTTGCCTCCGTCACCGCCTCAACCCGAAAAAAGTGATGGACGAGTATGAGAAACAGAGCAAAGAGAGTGGACCGCTTCTGAGAGAGATTCTCCAAGCAACTGACTTCTCCCTCGTTCAAAAACTCTTTGCCAAGCTGAAAGAGCACAACTACACCGTAGCGGTCATCACCAATGATAATGAAGAGTCCACGAAGCTATTCCTTGAGGAGATGAAGATTCAACAGTACGTCGACTTTGTTGCTACGCGAGACACCCCAGGGCGAAAGAAACCCCATCCCGCCCTCTTTGCGTCGTTTTGTACCCGCTTTGGACTAGATCCCAGTGAAGTTGCAATGGTCGGAGACACGATCACCGACATGCTCTTTGCTAAGCGCTCGGGCGCTGGCTATACCGTTGCCCTCTTAAGTGGATCAAACGATCACAAGCGCCTGAGCCGTCACAGTGATGTTATTTATCCAGAGATATCCTCCCTTCTTACCGATTCCCGCCTTTTTTCAGAAGAGTAGTACATTCCTACTATCTTTCATCTTTTCCCTACGAAAAGGGTTAGGATTATTGACAAATGAGCGGCAGTCAGTACACTCAAACTCATAATAGGTAATAGTACATTCATACTAGACGCCTTTGAGGAGCTGATAATGAACCATTCTTGGGATGTTTTAGACCAATATCGCGGTACCTTGTTTGAAGGAGCGTGGCCATCTATTTTAGATTTACTCTATTTGACGAAAGAGCGCTTTCCTGAGCGTAATGGTTTCACTGTCTTCAACCCCGACCGTCAAACCCTCACCTGGAGTGAGGTGTGGGAAGAAGTCCAACGCCTCGGCAGCGCCCTGATTGAAGCGGGAATCAAGAAAGACGATAAAATCATCATCAATGGAAAAAACTCCCCTTCGTGGGCGCTCGTCTACTTCGCCTCCCTCTGGGCAGGTGCTGTTGTTGTTCCGCTTGATAACCAAATGCCCCATGATCGCGTTCACACCCTTAGTGACTTTGTCTCAGCGTCCTACTTCTTCGGAGACGCTAATGTTGTTGATCAATTGAACCACGATTCTGAGTGGGTGAAGAACCTCAAGGGAATGGCAACGATTGCTGGTGAGTCGAAGCATGCTCCCCTACACACAACGCTTAAGCCAAAGAAAAAAGTAGAGCGGATTTCCCAACACGAGGATGATCTTGCGGCAATTCTCTTTACCAGTGGAACAACGGGGAATGAAAAAGGTGCGATGCTCACCCACGGCAACTTAGTCAGTGACGTCTTCCAGGCGTGTGACGGGATCTTCCTGAAGATTGATGAGACGGATGTCCTCTACGCCTTACTTCCCCTTCATCACTCCTACAGCTGTACTGCAGTCCTCTTAGAGTCGATCACCCACGGCTCGGAGTGCGTCTTTGGCCACGACATTATCGTCAGCAAGATGATTAACGACATGAAGAAGGGTCAAATTACAATTTTTATGGGTATTCCGCTCCTATACAACAAGATTCTTGCCGGGATGATGAACCAAGTGAAGAAGAAAGGGGCAGGTACGTACGCCCTTATTCGCACGATGATGGCGATCAACGGCTTCTTTAAGAAGTACCTGAAGTGGAACATACTGAGAAACTCCTTTGACAAGCTCCTCCTTTCGAAGCTCGGCTTAAACTACAATCGAATCTGTATCTGTGGTGCAGGGCCCCTCTCACCAAAAGTCTTTAGCCAATACCAACAGCTAGGCATCGACTTTATTCAAGGGTATGGATTGACCGAAACCGCCCCGATTCTCACCTTAAACCCCGTCTCGAGGTTTAAAGTGGAGTCGGTAGGGATGGTCTTCCCGTTAGTCGATATGATCATCGCCGATAAGGACGCCAGTGGCGTTGGAGAGGTTCGGGTGAAAGGTCCGAATGTAACCAGCGGGTACTACAACGACCCTGAAAACACCGCCATCCTCTTCGATGAAGAAGGGTACTTAAAGACCGGTGATCTTGGATACTTGGATAAGGAAAACTACCTCTACCTCAAAGGAAGGGCAAAAAACATGATCGTCACCGAGGGAGGAAAGAACGTCTATCCCGAGGAGATCGAAGACCTCTTCCAGCTCTACAGTCAAGTTGAGCAGATTCTTATTCGAGGGTATCAAGAGAAGAAGGATATCCCCAGTGAGCTCATTGAAGCGGTAATTTATCCTTCGATGGAGTACTTTGACGGAAAAACCGATGAGATCCAAAGCGAACTTGATCACATCATCACTGAAGTCAACCAACACCTCGTAGCATACAAGAAGATCACCCGCTTAACGATTATCGATAAGCCGATGGATATGACTTCTACTAAAAAGATCAAGCGCAATAAGGTGACCGTCTAGTAAATGCGTGCTAGAATGGCGACATGAATACGCGAATTACCAATGCCCTAATCATCCCAATGGACCGAGAGGGGCATTCTTTTATAGGGGATATCGCCCTTGAGGGATCAA
>JBBADN010000223.1:0-2746 GCA_041656455.1 Sphaerochaeta sp.
GCTTTGATCGCTTCTATGGGATAAGCGCCTCACTCGATATGCCCCCATACGCGTATATTCGAGACACTCACTTCACCCAGATTCCATCAAAGAAAACAAAAAACCACGGAATGGGTTTTTGGCGCGCGGGGCCAACCGCTGATGACTTCGTCCACGAAGAAGTTCTTGATCATCTCACCGATGAAGCGTGCTCCATTATTACCCAAAAAAGAGAGAGACCGTTCTTTCTCTACTACGCCCTCACTGCACCCCACACCCCGATTCTCCCTTCCAAGGAGTTCCAAGGCCGATCGAAGACAAACGCCTACGGTGACTTTGTTCTTCACGCCGACGACGCTGTTGGGCGAATTTTAGGTGTTGTTGATGAAAACACTGTTGTAATCCTTACCAGCGATAATGGGTGTTCGCCCCAAGCGAACTTTGCCGAGCTTGCCCAATACGGGCACAATCCAAGCTACCACTTCCGCGGAATGAAAGCGGATATCTTTGAAGGGGGCCACCGAGTCCCATACATTATTAAGTGGCCAGGGATCACTCAATCTAAGAGCACAGGCGCTCAATTAACGAGTTTGGTCGATCTCTATGCTACCTTTGCTGAGTACTTCAATCTTCCATTATTAGCGAATGAAGCGGAGGACTCATTCAGTATGCTGAGTGTCCTTAAAGATCCCACGGCCGGTGAATATCGACCATCACTCGTTCATCAATCAATCGATGGATCGCTCTCAATTCGAAAGGGGAAGTACAAGCTCGAGCAGTGTCCTGGCTCAGGAGGGTGGTCTGATCCAATTCCAGGCAGTAGCGAAGAGCTCGCCTTGCCACCGATTCAGCTGTATGACTTAGAAGAAGATATCGGCGAAACAACAAACGTCGTTGATCAACACCCAGAAGTTGTTGCAGAGTTAACCGCAGAGCTGAAGAGCATCTTCCTTTCTGGGCGTTCGACTGCCGGAGATGCGCAAGAAAATGACGGTGAACAACTCTGGGATACCGTTCAGTGGCTTAGTGAGTAAGAGCGTTACCCTATCCTTTTAAAATAACCCCCTCCCCGATAAAGCCATTTACTTTTACCGTTAAGGGCCCGCGGGCGTGGACGAAGTGGGTGGTCTCTTCAATGACCGCAAGGGTTGCGAGTAGTTCAGTGTTCAAGCTTCCTTGGGCGAAGTCGGGGTTAATCGTTACGTAAAAACACCCTAAGCTGGTGAGGTTTTGGAAGAAGTGTGTTCCTTGACTCGGTTCTGCGCGGAGGTCTTTAAGGCCGGTTTCAACGATGACTTTCGAGCGGGAGATTTGCGACCACGAAACAGGAATGCCAAGCCACGGATCAGAAGAACCAAGACGACCAGCAACGAGGAGGATGTAATCCTTTTCAGCGAGGACCATCTTCATATTTAACTCATCCAGTTCTTGGGCCATCTCAACCATCTTTGATTGATCGAAGCTCTCAAGTTTGAGGTAGATGATGTCTTCGATCTCATCGATCGTTCCATTGCCTAAGACGGTGGTGGAGTGGATTAATGAGCGAGTGCGATCATCGTCAGTGATCATCACATCGCTTTCTTCACTGCCAAGGGCGATCGGGCGAATTTGAAGAAGGCTAAACTCTGGGCGCTTGGGCGCTTTGCGGTTGAGGTTGACAGCAAACTCGATCTCAACGGGCCGCCCCATTGCCTCTGATCCCACCCGAAGCACATCCCGTACCGCCGCCGCTAAAGGGAAGGCGTCGTACTTTAAGACTCCATTAAAGGTGATAATCTTCTTTCCTACCGCGTTAATCGCTTCATTGAACGTCCCATTGGCAAGATCAAACGTTGAGGCGACGTACTGAAGGCTCTTGGCATCAGCTTCTTTGAGGTCAATGAGGGTGAGGTTATCGAGAGCTCCGAGCGAAGGGTGAAAGCCATTGCGCAGATCGAGGGCGTAAAAACTCTCCTGGCTTGAGCTTTGGTTTCCCCCAAGGAATTGGGCTGGGCGCTTGGGGTGGGTGGGGCTGAAGCGCAGGGCGCTACCGCTTTCCACTACCGCCTTACCAAAGCCAAAGGAAAGAAGCCCCACTCCATCTTCGGGCTTCTCCCCCGCTGGGGGGTAGTAGTTGATCGAGCGAGCAACCCCGCCGATGTTCGGGTACCAGTAGGAGCCGTGTTCACTACCGATGACTTGTTGAATGATGATCGCCATCTTCTCATCACCGAGGAGGTAGTCCGTCGCTTTGAGGTACTCCTTCGCTTTTCTAAAGTACGTCGAAGCCCACACTGATTTAATCGCAGCGGAGAGCTCGTTCAGCCGCTCTTCGCTACTGCCCCGGTTAGGGATCATCACCGTCTCATACACCCCGGCAAAGGGTTGGTAGTGGGAGTCCTCTAGGAGGGAGGAGGAGCGAATACACATCGGCTGGGTAATGACGGTGAGGATGTGCTTGAGGTTTTCAACAAGCTCCTCAGAGAAATCTTTGGAGAGGAAGATCGAAAGCAGCGTCTCATCCGGCAGATCCGCCGTGGAGATATCCTGCAGTTCATTGTCTGCTAGGAATTGCTCAAATTGATCGGTGGCGATGATGACGGTGCGGGGGATCGAGAGGTAGATATCGGGATACTTCGCCGGGACTCCCGCCTGGCGCAGGACCATATCGATGAAGGCGAGGCCGCGGCCCTTACCGCCAAGCGAGCCGGTGCCGATTCGACTGAAGAAGAGCGTCTCGTCGTAGTTCGCTGGGGAGAATTGGGCGATGACCCCTTTGGTGCGCTCG
>JBBADN010000224.1:0-2695 GCA_041656455.1 Sphaerochaeta sp.
ATCTGCATCCGGGGGTTAATCATCGATGTGTATCCCAGGCTATTTTTAGTGTTGACAGTTGCCTTGATGAAATCGACGGTGTTCGTTGGTAGGGGGATCTCAGTAAAATCAATCACCCCACTCTCTTTTGTTTGAACCTTTCGCCAATCATTGAAGTGCCCTTCAGGGATTCGGCTTTTAGTATTGGGAATAGGAAATGATTCAAAGCTTTCAGCGTTGGTGTTTACCACACACCCCTGCTCTAAGAACGGCGAGCCGAGAAGTGTTCGACTTTGAATGATCGCATCTAACGGCTCGGGTGAATTGTTGGTGAAGTAATAGGCAGTGTAGTGCACTGGTTGGTTGGGTAATAACAGATCGAGCTTTCGAACCTGCCATCCTTTAAGGCGGTTGCGCATGCGACTGGTCAGCCACACTCCCCCAAACTCAGGATCCGTCCCATACTGTTCGACCATCCAATACGACGCCGCTGTTGAGTGTTCATCCTCATGGGGAAAGACGATGTATGAACCCGCTTGTTGGTAGAGTGTTGGATTGTTTTGCCAAAACTCGCTGTTCTCATCGGAGTAGACTGAAGAGCCCGTCCCTCGATAGGAAGGAATGGCGTGGGGGTTAATTCGGCCCCCTTGGGCGATCTTGGTGCTGAACTCCAAGACCATCCCCCCTTGGTCCTCGATGATCAACTGAACGAGGTCATTAGTCAGCATCGCCGCATTACGGCTATTGAACAATTTCAAGCGACGTATATCCATTCCTAACTCTCCAAAAAGATTATATACTCAGTAGGTAAGGAGCCATAGATGATTACCAATAAGGACCGACTCTTCAACCTTTCAACGAAGCGAAGCACCTACCTCTTCGCAGTAACCGAAACCGGCCACCTCGAGCACCTCTACTGGGGGCGGCGCCTGAACAAAGATATCAGTATTGATAGCTTTGCTGAAAAGCGAAGTTTAAACATCGGTGGCGGTACTGCCTACGACAGTGACCATCCAACGCTCTTTCTCTCCAACCTTGCCCTTGAGTATTCTACCACAGGCAAAGGCGACTATCGAGAGAGTTCAATCGATGTTGAATACCAAAAAGGACTGCGCACCCTTGATTTCACCCTCCAATCATTTAGAATCCTTAAAGGCAAACCCCGCCTCTTCGGTGGCTTAGTTGAATCATACGGTGAAGCAGATCAATGTACTACCTTAGAGCTCACCCTTAAAGAAAAGCTCCTTCCTTTACGGCTCCTTTTAACGTACACCACCTTCGAAGATAGTGATGTGATCACAAGACGAGCGACGCTTCATAACGACGGTCAAGAATCAGTAGTCATTAGAAACCTTGCTTCGGCCCAAGTCGACTTAGAAGGAAATTGGGACCTTATCACCTTTGATGGGGCGTGGGGAAGAGAACGCCACGTAAACAGAAAAGAGATTAAACCAGGAATCTACATCAATGACTCAAAGAGTGGCGTCAGCTCCGCCGACCACAACCCTGCAATCTTCTTAATCAATGAAGAGGATGAGTGTCTTGGCTTTAACCTCGTCTACAGTGGAAACCACCGCGAGCTCATCGAACGCTCCCCCTTTGGGAAGACCCGAGTCATGACGGGTATCAACCCTTCGGGCTTTTCTTGGACCCTCACCGGTGGTGAGCGCTTCCAAACCCCCGAAGCGGTGATGACCTTCTCTGCTCGGGGCTTAGAGGGAGCATCTCAGAACTTCCACACCTTTATCAACCACCACATTATTCGTGGTCCATGGAAGTTCCGCGAGCGACCAATCCTTATCAATAACTGGGAAGCAACGTACTTTAACTTCACCGAAGATAAACTCCTCAAGCTAGCTCGAGAGAGCGCTGCTTTGGGTATTGAGCTCTTTGTCTTAGATGATGGGTGGTTTGGAGTCCGAAACGACGATACTACCAGCCTTGGAGACTGGACGGTAAACCCAAAGAAATTACCTTCAGGGTTAGGCGCCCTCTCTGATCGCATTAAAAAGATGGGAATGCTCTTCGGCCTCTGGGTCGAACCGGAGATGGTCTCCATTGAAAGTGAGCTCTATAAGAACCACCCTGATTGGATGATCGCAATTCCAGGGCGCAACCCTAGTGTAGGGAGAAACCAATACATCCTCGACTTAACAAGGGAGGATGTTCGACGCTACCTCTTTACGACGTTATCGAAGACGTGGAAGCTCGCTGATGTTAACTACATCAAGTGGGATATGAACCGCATCTTCAGTGATCTTTACAGCCTAAACGCTGAGATGTCAAACCACGGCGAATTCCTTCACCGCTACATCCTAGGATTGTATGAACTCTTAACGAAGCTTGTTACGGAGTTCCCCGCCGTTCTCTTTGAATCGTGCGCCAGTGGAGGGAATCGCTTTGATCTTGGAATGCTCTGCTTCATGCCCCAAACGTGGACGAGTGATAACACCGATGCCCTCAGCCGGCTCTACATCCAAGAAGGAACAAGCTACGCCTATCCCCTCTCGACGATGGGTGCCCATGTTTCCTCTGCTCCGAATCACCAAACATTACGAAGAAGCGAATTAGAAAGTCGCTTTAACGTTGCAGCGTTTGGAGTTCTTGGGTATGAACTGGATATCACCACGTTAAACCACCAACAGAAAGAAACAATTAAAGCGCAAGTCGCTTTCTACAAAGCCCACCGCTCGATTCTCCAGTACGGTTCCTTTAC
>JBBADN010000225.1:0-2695 GCA_041656455.1 Sphaerochaeta sp.
TAAACGGTGCGAAAAGCGTCGTCTGGAATGGCCCGATGGGGGTCTTTGAGTTTGACTCCTTCGCCACAGGGACACTCACCGTTGCAAAAGCACTCGCCGCCAGTGATGCGATCACCGTCGTCGGTGGGGGTGATAGTGTTGCGGCCATTAACAAGTTTAACTTAGCTGATCAGATCAGCCATGTTTCTACCGGTGGTGGAGCTTCATTGGAGTTCCTTGAAGGAAAGACCTTACCGGGTATTAAAGCGTTGGAGAAGTAAGAATGAGAAAGAAGTATATTGCTGGAAACTGGAAGATGAATATGAGCCCAAGTGAAGGCTCAGCGTTCGCTAAAGAATTAGTAAAAGCCCTTGGTGATAGTGATGTTAAAGTCATGGTCGCTCCCCCGTATGTAACGATCCCTGCTGTCTTAGAAGCAACAAAAGGATCGAAGTTAATCGTCGCTGCTCAGAACATGGCGAACCACGAAAGTGGAGCGTACACGGGTGAAATTTCACCCCTCATGCTGAAAGATCTTGGAGTTCGTGACGTCATCCTTGGCCACAGCGAGCGCCGCTCTATCTACGGCGAGAGCGATGAGGTGATCAACGAGAAACTTCTTCTCGCCCTGAAGCACGATATGGACGTTGTCTTCTGTATTGGTGAGACGCTCCAGGAGCGTGAAAGTGGCCGATTAGAAGAGGTCCTCGAGCGCCAGGTTCGGGTTGGTCTTCAGGGTGTTTTAGAGGCGCAAATGCCGAAGATTACGATCGCCTACGAGCCAGTTTGGGCGATTGGAACGGGCAAGACTGCAACCCCTGATGATGCGAATAATGCCCACGCATTTGTCCGCTCAGTAGTTGAAAAACTTTTTTCCAAGAGTGTTGCAGAAGCTGCTGTAATACAGTATGGTGGTTCAGTGAAGGCTTCAAATGCAGAAGCCCTTATGACCATGCCACACATCGATGGTGCGTTGGTTGGAGGCGCCTCCCTTTCAGTGGAGCAATTCCTCCCGATCGTGAACTTCGATAAGTAAGGAGAAATAAATTCCTATGGGTGTTTTAAGTGTAATCATTTTGATTCTCTTTATCATCGTGAGCCTTTTGTTGATCTTCTTGGTTGCAATCCAAGATGAGCAAAGTGAAGGCCTCGGCGGTATTTTTGGTGGCGGTAGTCAAACCGCATTTGGCTCTCAAACCAGCAGTGTTGTTACGAAAGCCACCGGCTTGCTTGCTGCGCTTTTCTTGGTCCTCGCCTTGCTTGTTGCCTTTATCAACAAGACCCCGAGCCCTGATCGCCTCCTCGATTCCGTCACAACTGAGCAAGTCCAACAAACCACCGATTGGTGGGAAGCACCGAGTAACTAAGTACTGTAGTACCCGTTAAGGAGTGTTGCTTTTGATATCTCCGGCCGCACTCAGTGCGGTCGGCTCTTGTTTCCAAGGGAGGTCGAAATGAATGTAGGTATTATCTATGGCTCACGCCAGAAGAATGATGCAAAGATGAAGAGTATTGCCCAAGGCTTAAGCGAAGGCATTCAAAGCCAGGGGCATAACGTTGACCTCATCGATATGAACCTCGAAGGTGGGAAGATTGTTTCCTACTACGACTACCTCGTCATTGGAACAAATAACACAACGTTCTTTGGGGGCAAGATTCCTGAAGTTGTTCGTACGTTCTTAAAAACTGCGGGGACTCTCAGTGGAAAGCGCTGCATGGCGTTTATCACTGGTGGGGGAGTTCGCTCGTTAAAGACGCTACAGGCGTTAATGAGGACGATGGAGCAAGAGGGGATGTTCTTGAAAAAGAGCGAGGTTATCACCAAAGTAGATATTGCGAAGGCAATTGGTAAACGAGTTCAGATTTAGTTGTTACCTATCACCGGTTACGTTGATTACCTGATATAGTAGGAGTTCCTAACATGAAACGGTTCATTATCTTTAGTATCATTATTCTTATGAGCACCACGCTCTTTGCCGCCTCGATCAGCATGCCCGCCGCAACCGTTCGATTAACAAAAACTCAACAGATATCGATGAGTGATTTGGATAAAGAAGTTGCAAAGTACAAAGCATCATCTTCAAATCCTGAAAGCGTTGATCCATTAAAAGTGTTAGATCTTTTAATCAACAATGAACTCTTCCGCCAAGGCGCTGAGCGCGATGGGGTGAAGATTACCCCAGCGATGATCGACAGTGCGTACAAGAGCCAGAAAGCTTCGATCGAAGCGAGCTACGGCACCACGTTATCAAATGACGAGTTTGACAAAGTCATTATTAATAACTTCGGTAGTGTTGATGAGTATAAGAAGATGATCAGCGAGCAGCTGCTTGTTGATTCTTACGTTCAGTTAAAGAAGGGTGATATCCTTAATGCTGAAGTGCTTGTTCCCGAGTCAGAGATTACTTCTTTCTACCGAAGAAACCGGACGAAGTTCATCTCCCCTGAGACGGTGAAGCTCTCCCACATCTTTATTCCGTACTCAAGCGAGAGTGCTACAAACGTCGCTAACAAAGCGCTTTTAGCTGATGTTGCGAATCAAATTAAAAACAATCAGCTTTCCTTTGAGAAGGCGGTAAACCAATACTCCCAAGACGCTCCTTCTAAGAACAAGGGTGGGGATATTGGTTGGCTCACGATCGACAATGAAGATGCGTACCTCGGCCTCGGCCAATCATTCTTCGATGCTGCGTTTGCCTTAGATGTTGGTGAGACG
>JBBADN010000226.1:0-2695 GCA_041656455.1 Sphaerochaeta sp.
TTAAACGCGGCGCGCATGCCAGCGCTGCTCGTTGAAGTGGGCTTCCTCTCCAACGATGAGGAGGCGCGAAAACTCCTAGATGAAGAGTATCGCCAGAGGATAGCTTCAGCGCTCTTTGAAGGAATACGAACCCTTCTTTCTAATTAATCTTTGCAGCTTTCTTGCGGTGAGTTACAAGAATCTCAATCTTTAGCGCCTTGAGTTTCTCCGACAAGCTGACTTTGTAAATATGGGGGTTGATTTGACGGAGGTAGCTCTTGTGGAACGTTGCTAAACTCTTTGCTGCCTTTGCTTGTAAGAGCCTAAGGCACGGCTTTTCACCGACCCGAAGTCCGTGTTCAACGACGAGTTTGAGCAATGGCTCAATACGGGCGTAGCGGTCTTTCTCCATCTTAAAGAAGTCCGTTTCAGCAAAGGGGTGGTAGAAGATGTAATCTTTACCAACGGAAATCTCCTCATCAACACACGTCACTAAATCAGCAATCGCTCCGCCTTCGCCATCGTAGAAGCGGTAGAGCTGCTTGATTCCGGGATCAGTAGTCTTCTCAAAGGAGTTCGAGACTTTCATCGTCGGCTGGAACGTTCCATCACTGAGCTGCTTTGCTGCAAGCTTATACACCCCATTTAACGACGCTTGAGACCCTCCAGTGACGAGATGCGTTCCGATCCCCCAACTATCGATGGGAACGCCGTCGTGGATGAGGGTTTGGATAATCTCTTCAGTTAAGTCATTAGAGACGACGATGTACGCATCCTCTAAGCCCGCGTCATCTAAGCGCTTTCGAATTACCCGAGGAAGGTAGGAGAGGTCCCCACTATCGATGCGGACTCCAATACGGTTGCCTTTCGCCTTCTCTTCAAGGCCAACGATGATCGCATTATCGATACCACTACCGAGGGTATCGTACGTATCGATGAGAAGGGTTGTAGAGCCGGGGTAGAGCTCGGCGTAGGAGCGGAACGCTTGAAGCTCCGAGTCAAACGCCATCACCCACGCGTGGGCCATCGTTCCCGAGACGGGAATATCAAAGATTTTCCCAGCGAGGGTGTGACTGGTCGACTGACACCCACCGATGAACGCTGCTCGGCTTGCTGAAAGCGCCCCATTGGGGCCTTGGGCACGTCTGAGGCCAAACTCAAAGACGCTGCCGCGCTTCGCTGCGAGCGAAACTCGCGCCGCCTTCGTGGCGATGAGGCTTTGGAAGTTTAAGGTGTTTAAGAGCATCCCTTCGATGAGGCTTGCATCGATCATCGTCGTGTGCACCCGGAGTAGAGGTTCACCAGGGAAGACTACTGTACCCTCTTCAACAGCGTAGATGTCGCCCATGAAGCGGTACGTAGAAAGGTACTCTAGGAACTCGGGGGTAAAGGTGCCTAAGCGCTCAAGGTAGGCGATATCTTCTGAATCAAAGGTGAAGCTCTCTAGCCGGTCGATTAAATCATGCAAACCGGCAAAGAGAACGTACCCCCCTTCAAAGGGGTTCGTTCGGTAGAACATTTCAAAGACAACGGTTGGGTTGTTCTTCTCAAGGAAGTACCCTTGAGCCATCGTTAATTCATAGAAATCAGTACTAAGCGCTGAGTGATGCATCCATTAGCCTCCAATCCGATCAAAGCCAGTGTAGGCAGCGAGGGCAGGGGGGATGAGGATCGAACCATCCGCCTGCTGGAAGTTCTCCATAATTGCCACAATTGCTCGGCTCGTCGCTACAGCAGTTCCGTTTAAGGTGTGCACAAATTGGTTTTGTCCGTCACTGTCTTTGTAGCGAACTCGCAGTGAGCGGCTTTGGTAGTCAGTACAGTTACTTGTTGAGGTCACTTCCCCATATTCGCCTTCATCACCGCGGCCAGGCATCCACGCTTCAATGTCAAACTTGCGGTACGCCGGCGCGCCAAGGTCGCCGGTGCACGTATCAACAACTTGGTAGGCGAGGCCAAGGCCGGTGAAGATTTCTTCTTCAATGGCGAGGAGCTCTTCGTGGATCGCGTCGGACTCTTCAGGTCGGCAGTAGATGAACATCTCAACCTTTGAGAATTGGTGAACCCGGTAGAGGCCTTTAGAGAATTGGCCGGCGCTGCCCGCTTCGCGGCGGAAGCAGTGGGAGAGTCCCGCCATTTTAATCGGAAGCTTCACACTATCGAGAATTTCTTCGGCGTGGTAGCCCCCGAGGGTTATCTCCGCAGTTCCGACCAGCGCAGTTCCCGTTCCTTCTAAGGTGTAGATGTTGGATTCAGGCCCGCGGGGGTTAAACCCAATCCCTTCTAAGATCTCTTCTTTGGCGATATCGGGGGTGATGTACGGGGCAAAGCCGTGCTTGACGAGGATATCGAGGGCGTAGCGTTCTAGCGCCATTTGAAGGATGACTGCTTCATTCTTTAAGAAGTAAAACTTTGGTCCGGTGACCTTCGTTCCCGCTTCAAAGTCGATGAGGTCTAACTTCTCACCAAGCTCAACGTGATCAAGCGGTTTAAAGGAGAAGGAGGGGGGAGTTCCCACCCGCTTTAAGATTGTGTTATCAGTATCCTCTTTGCCAATTGGGGCGGAGGGGTGGGCGTAGTTAGGAATCATCCGACCAAGGAGGAGGTATTGATCCTCAACTTGGGTAAAGCGCTCTTCGGTTTCAGCGATCTGCGTTTTGAGATTTTTTCCCTCTTCGATGAGCTGAGCTCTGGTTTCAGAATCGAGCTTGCCCTT
>JBBADN010000227.1:0-2685 GCA_041656455.1 Sphaerochaeta sp.
TATGCTGAATTGGGATTAACCATCCCTAAAGAAGCGTATCGCCGCCTTCCGTACAACCGTGAAGAGCGGAAGAAGATTTATTTGGAGATTACCGGAGACGACTCGGAGTTCACCGCGTTAGCGTTCTTCGCCGATTACTACGCCTCGGAAGCGATCGCGTTCCTTCAAGAACACGGAATCTCCGTCCCCAAAGACATCTCGATCACCGGCTTTGATAATAACCTCTTTTCTCAGCTAATCACCCCACGCCTGACGACAATCAATCAGGAGTCGCGGGAGAAAGGGCGCCTCGCCATTGAGATGTTGATGCGCCTCATTCGTGGTGAAGAGGTTACAGAACCTCGCGTCTCTCTCCCAGTCAGGTTGTGTGTTCGTGATTCCGTAAAAGAGCTGGCAAATACCTAAACGATCCGCTCATTAGCTTCACCATGGTTCATGAGTTCAACGGCTGCTCTCAGAACAAGGCTCAGGGTAATCTCCTCTTCTGCTGAAAAGCGGGAAAGAACAAATGAAGAGACTGAGCCGTGCTCAGGTCGGCCAATGCCGATATTCAGGCGCCAAAAGGATGATGATCCGAGGGCACTGTGAATTGATTTTAAGCCGTTATGTCCCTTCAAGCCTCCGCCTTGTTGGAGGCGTACAGTTCCAAAGGGAAGCTCTAAGTCATCACACACAACGAGAATCTCTTCCGTAGCAATGCCAAAGTACTTTGCCGCTAAGCCTACGGAGCGGCCACTTTCATTCATGTACGTCTGGGGCTTCAGAAGATGAGTAGCTCCATCCTTTGCAATCTTTGCTGAAAACTTTTCACTCCACGAACAGTGGGGATACGCCTCATTGGCGACCATCCACCCTACGTTGTGGCGGGTCAGTTCATATTGTTTACCAGGATTTCCCAGAAAGACGACGAGCTTGATCATGTCAAAAGTGTAGAAGAGGGGCTCAATCATGACAAGATGGACGTTCTTCCGTATGATGAGCGTATGTTCAACCTCGTCTTCTTTGTTCCTTCCTCTCACCTCGAAGAAGTCAAAGCCGCCGTCTTTAAAGCGGGGGCGGGTACAATCGGCTTCTATGAAGCGTGCTCGTTCCAAGTTCAAGGGGTGGGCCAGTTCAAACCCTTAGCAGGGAGCACCCCCTTCCTCGGTAGTACCGGCAGTGTTGAATACGTCGATGAGTGGCGCGTTGAAGTGGTCGTCCCCGATGCAACGGTAACAGACGTCATTACCGCTCTTCTAGCCGCTCACCCCTACGAAACACCCGCCTACCACCTCTATCGAGCCCTGACGTTGGAGGATTTTGATGAACATTCGTGAGGCAATTACCCAGCGGATTCTCCTTCTCGATGGGGCGATGGGAACGATGGTTCAACAAGCAAACCTTCCAGATGAGGCGTATTCTTACCACGGGAAAAGTGCTCCCGGCTTAGCTGAAGTATTAAACCTCACGAATCCCGCCGTCATTACCTCAATTCACCAAGCGTATCTTAAAGCGGGGGCGGATATCATTGAGACCAACACCTTTAACGCGAATCGAATCAGCTTAGCGGAATACCACCTTGAAGGTGAGGTTACCCATATTAATAAAGCCGCTGTCCATGCAGCAAAAGAAGCGATTCGCCTTACAAAGAAGAATGCGTACATCGCTGGAGTCCTTGGCCCAACGCCCTCAAGTCTCTCGTTCTCGCCAAAAGTGGAAGATCCCCTCTATCGAAATTACACCTTCGACCAATACGTAGAAGCGTACCGCGAACAAGCTCGCGCCCTCCTTGAAGGGGGCGTCGATCTGTTTCTCATTGAAACACTCTTTGATACCCTCATCGCCAAGAGTGCGATCATCGCGTGCCAAGAAGAGCTTAAAAAGGCACACCTTACTCTTCCGATCATCGTCAGTGTTACCTTCAGTGATACCAGTGGGCGCACCCTCAGCGGGCAGAGCCTACAGGCATTTCTCATCTCACTTGCTTCTTTTGATCTCTTTGCTGTAGGTATTAACTGCTCTACCGGCCCTAAAGAGATGATCCCCCTCCTAACAACCCTTCATGAGCATTCTCCGTTTTACACCTCTGCTCACCCTAACGCAGGTTTTCCTGATGAAGAGGGGCACTACACCCTGAACGCGAAGGAGCTCGCTACTCAACTACAACCGTTGATCCAAAGAGGCCAGCTGAACATCGTCGGGGGGTGCTGTGGAACAACCCCCGAGCACATCAAAGCGCTCAAAGAGATCATTGAAGATGAACCGGTGAGAGTTCGCAAAGCAAGAGGAAAAAATCTTGAACTTGCTGGACTTAATCCAGTGACGAAGCAAGAAGATGAACTCGTAGTCATAGGGGAACGAACCAACGTTGCTGGTTCAAGGCGATTTCGGCGCCTCATCGTAGAAGAGAAGTGGGAAGAGGCGCTCTCGATCGCCCGCGACCAAATTCAAGAGGGAGCTCGAGTCTTAGATATCTGCATGGATGATCCCCTCCTTGATGCAAAAGAGGCGATGGTTTCCTTCCTCCGCTACAGTGGTAGTGACCCAACGATCGCCCATGCAGCGTTGATGATCGACTCCTCTGATTGGTCGGTTATTGAAGCAGCACTGAAGGAGCTTCAAGGACGGGCTATCATTAATTCGATCAGCCTTAAAGAGGGGGAAGAACCCTTTATTTACCACGCTCAGCGAATAACTTCCTATGGT
>JBBADN010000228.1:0-2681 GCA_041656455.1 Sphaerochaeta sp.
TGCTGCCCAGCGGGGTGCGTATGGAATCCTTGGGGGAAAGTGGGAATTCCCTGGGGGAAAGATTGAAAAAGGGGAAGAACCTCAAGTTGCGCTTCGGCGGGAGATTCTTGAAGAGCTGAAGGTACACATCGAAGTCCTTGAGCCTATTCTTACCGTCCAACACTCCTATCCAACCTTTGATATCACCTTAGAGGGGTATCGTTGTACTCTCACTGATGGTGAAATTACCCTCACTGAACATCAAGGGTGCGGGTGGTTTACCGCTGATGAAGTAGCTGTCCTCGATTGGGCTGAAGCTGATCTACCGATTGTTGAAAGGATACAGGCGTTACTGCGGTGAAGAACTCTGATGGCCAATTAGAACGAAGCCTCTATTCAGCGTTCCTTGACGCTTCGCGTGGGGGAAGTGAAGCACTGCGCCCACGGCTTGTGCTCAACGACCAATGCCGCCAAAGTCGCGTTGCCGATGTGATCAACACTCATCTTCGTTCATGCTCTTCGTTTGCCTTCAGTGTCGCCTTTATTACTCGGGGAGGATTAGCGACCCTCTTTCAAGCGCTCCTTGAAGCAAAGCGACGGGGGGTGACGGGGCGAATCCTCACCAGTGATTACTTAACGTTCACCGATCCCAACGCGATCCGCTCAATCTACGAAGAGCTAAGCCCTGAAATCGAAGTCCGCGTCTACAGTCAATCGGCGTTTCACACCAAAGGCTACCTCTTTGAAGAAGAAGATAAGCCAACAACGCTGATGATCGGCTCCTCGAATATCACCCAAGACGCCCTCTCAACAAACCATGAGTGGAACCTCCAAGTCGTTGGGTCCAACCACGGCCATCTCATCCAAGAGACGAAGGTTGAGTTTGAAGCGCTCTGGAGGGATGGGACAGAAATCACAACCGGGTGGCTCGAACACTACAGCAAAGTATGGCAGACGTATCACACAACGCGGGTCTTCACTCCTCAGCCCCTCGATAGTTCTCCAATCCTAGAAGTCCCCAAAGAGAGTGGGGGCTTTGCGCTGAACTCAATGCAGATCGAGGCTCTAAGCCGATTAGTTGAATTGCGGGATGATGGGAAGAAGAAAGCCCTCCTCGTTTCAGCAACGGGAACAGGAAAAACAATCCTTGCAGCCTCTGATGTGAATCTTGTTAAACCCGAACGCTTTCTCTTTATCATTCACCGGGAGCAGATCGCCCAAGAAGCGATGGTAAGCTTTAAAAGCCACCTCAACTACGACGTTGAGTGTGCGATCCTTGCCGGCTCAAAGAAAGAAACAACCGCGCCATACCTCTTTGCAACGATTCAAACCCTCTCAAAGGATGAAATCCTCTACTCCTTTGAAAAGGGTGAGTTTGACTACATCGTCGTCGATGAAGCGCACCACGCCCCAGCAGATAGCTACTGCAAAGTCCTCGATTACTTCACCCCTAAATTTTTATTGGGAATGACGGCCACTCCAGTGCGCCCTGATGGGAAGGATGTCTATAGCCTCTTTGGGAACTCCATTGCAGCAGAAATCACCCTTGCCCAAGCCCTCGAGGCGAACCTATTAGCGCCATTTCACTATTACGGGATCACTGACTTATATATTGATGGAACACCTTCTTCCACAGTAAGAGAGTTTGCCAATCTTGAAAAAGGGGAACAGCTGAAACACCTTTCTGTTCTGCTTAGACGGTATTCGCTCGGTATTGAACGGCGGCGGGGGCTGATCTTTACTTCAACAAATGAATACGCCGCCTTTGTTGCCCAGGAACTTCAAAGCCAAGGAGTCAGAGCTCTCGCCCTCAGTGGCTCAAGTAGCCAAGAGGAGCGTGAGTGGGCGTTTCGGCGCCTTGAGGGGGATGACGAGCACTCCCTTGAGTACCTTGTGGCTGTGAACATTTTCAATGAAGGGGTAGATATTCCCAGCCTAAATCAAATCATCATGCTCCGTCCCACTGAATCGGTCATCGTTTTTACCCAACAGCTCGGCCGGGGATTAAGAAAGTATCCCCGCAAGGAGTTCCTTACCGTCGTCGATTTTGTGGGTAATCATGAGAACAACTACATGATTCCTATCGCCCTCTTTGGTGAAAACAGCTATGACAAAGAGGTCCTCAGGCGAATCATGTACAGCGGTGGAACGATTCCTGGTTCTTCAACAGTGAGCTTTGACCGGATTGCCAAAGATCGAATCCTCGACTCGATCAACAGCGCCTCCTTCTCGAGAAAGGCGTTCCTCCTCGACAAATACCACGACCTGAAAAAGCGCCTTGGTGGAAAAATCCCAACCCTAATCGATTTTGTCCGTTTCCAAGAGGTCAAGCCTGAGCTCTTCCTTAGCTACGCTAAAACTTGGGCTCAGTTTAAAGCCCTCAGTGGAGTAGAGCCCTCTTTTACCCTTGAAATGGATGATCTTCACCTGAAGAGCTTACGCTTTCTCAGTGAGTATCTTGCTCGAGGTATCCGTATCCACGAGGCGTTTTTGCTTTCGTCACTCATCGAAGGTCCCAAAGATAGTAATGAGATTCTTTCCTCGTGGGAGGAGATGTATGGCTTCATTCCCAGTGCGGAATCAGTGAAATCGGCCCTTCGAGTCTTGCAGAATTCCTATACTCAGCCCAAGGATAGGGCTTCATTTGGTAATATTTCCTACATCGAAGAAGAAGGTGGAGTGTTTTCGATCACTTCAGCGTT
>JBBADN010000229.1:0-2672 GCA_041656455.1 Sphaerochaeta sp.
CCCTCGCTTGAAGGGAAAACTTGGAGCGTTACTGCTGATGAGCCTCTCGTACTTTAGTATTCTTACTGCATGCTTCCGTACCGTAAAGGGAACGTTCCTTCAGCGCGTCGATGGGGCTCTTTTCTGTGGTGCTGAGGGAAAAGAGTTGGAAGCGAGGAGTAATCAGGTGAAGGAGAGTTCTTCATTGTTAATCATCATTACCACAATGCTCGTTGTTGGTGTTTCTTTAGCGAGCCGATTCTTCTAAGTATTGCTAGGCAAAGTGCTTCGATTTCTCTACGATGAAGCTATGCCAACCATTAAGCTCATTTGTTGTGATATCGATGGGACCCTCCTCCTTCCCGACCATTCAATAAGCCCCCGCTCCAAAGCGGCAATTCGCTCTGCCTACGACCAAGGCATCATCATCGCCCTCGTTAGCGGACGAATTGGACACAGTCTCGTTTCAATTCAAAAAGAGCTTGGAATTACCGGTCCTTTGGGGACTCTCAACGGCTCGTTTGTCCTTAATGAACACGGTGAATCTATTTTAGAGCATCCACTGAAAAGTGATGAAATCCATCACATCCTCCAGTGGATTCAGCAAACTACGCTTAACGCCTTTGTCTATACGAACAATAACTGGTACGCCTCGGAGAAGGGGTATTGGACAGAAAATGAATTAAAGATCAGTGGCTTTGAAGGAAAAACCCTCCCCTTTGATAAAATTGAAGGGCGCTTCAGCGCGAATGAACAACCCTTCAAAGTCCTCTGTATGGATAAAGATCCCGTCTACCTCTCGGCGATGGAAGCTCAGCTAAAAAGTCAAATTGGTGCCCATTTCACCATCCTCCGCTCTGGTCCCACCTACCTTGAGATCTTCCATCACGGGGTCGATAAAGGCGATGCTGTTCACGCCTTCAGTGATTACTACCAAATTGATCGCTCCCAGATTATGGCAATTGGGGATTACTATAATGATGTAGGGATGTTTGAGGAGGCGGGCTACAGCGTCGCAATGGGAAATGCCCCTGCTGATATTAAGGCAATTGTTCACCACGTTACTAAGGCTAATACTGAAGAAGGCTTAGCCCTCGCCATCGAAGCAATTCTATGAAAACACCACTTGGGATTTATCGAAACCTCCCCGCCTCCATTTATGTGCTCTTCACCAGTCAGGTAATCAACAGCGCGGGGATGTTCGTCTATCCCTTTTTAACGTTATACCTCACCCAGATTCTAGGGTACACCGCCCTGAAGGCGGGGATGCTGATGACTCTTAGTTCGATACTCTACATCCCAGGCTCGCTCATCGGCTCAAAGCTCGCTGATTCGATCGGGCGTAAACCGGTGATGGTTGTCTTTCAAATCCTGATGGATCTCTCCTACATCGCCTGTGGCTTCTTTGAAGGAACGGAGTTCCTACCAGTCATGGTCCTCGTCGCCCTCTTCTTCGATGGGGCGGTTGATCCTGCTCGGGAGGCGCTTAAGACGGACGTTACTGATATGGAGAACCGACAAAACTCCTTCAGCCTCCTCTACCTTGGGCATAACGTTGGCAGTGCAATTGGGCCCTTAGTTGCAGGGTACCTCTTCCTTGTTGCCCCGAAGTGGCTCTTTTGGGGGAACGGAATCGCCGGGATGATCGCAACGACGTTAGTGATTATTAAGATTCCTGAGTCCAAGCCAAGTAAAGAAGTGCTTGAGGCGAGTAAAGGGTGGAAGACCACGGAAAAGGGCGAAGACGGGGGAATCATTAAAGCCCTCTTTACCCGCCCTCAGCTTCTTCTCTTTACCCTCTTTCTTTCCTTTTCCTGGTACGCCTACAGTCAGATGTTCTTCGCCCTTCCCCTGATCACAACATCCCTCTTTGGCCCAGGGGGATCAAAGATCTACGGAACATTGATGGGCTTTAATGGGCTGTTAGTAGTGCTCTTTAATCCAATCTTTGTTCACCGACTTAAGCGCTTTCACCCCTTGGCTAACTGCACAATCGCAAACCTCTTTATGATGGTTTCGTTTTTGCTCTTTAGCTTTGCAACAAGCGTCCCCTTCTTCTTCCTCTTAGCCATTGGATATACCTTCGGGGAAATCATCCAAGCAACGAATGACCACTATTGGATTGCAAACAACACCCCGATTACCCACCGAGGTCGCTTTAACGCAATCCTGCCCCTTATTATCGGAAGTGGCAGTGCGTTTGCCCCAACGATTGGTGGGGCTATTATCACACGTTTTGGCTTTACGACGCTGTGGCTTATCACCGCCGCTGCGGCATTCATCGCAGCAGCGGGAATGATGAGCCTGCGCCTACAGGAGAAGAAGGAGGCGGTCTAACGCAGCGTGGGGAAACGCTGAGTCTTCTTTATACGTCTCTTTAAGCTGCTGAAGGTACGCCTTGGTAATCTCGCTTTGGGGAAGCATGTATCCGCCTTCGCGAACACAGTCTTCGGCGAGAACTTCTAAGGAGACATCGAGGGCTTTAGCGGCATTAGGATCGAGGCCCTTGGCGAGATCCCTTGTTTTCACTTTCGATTCACCTAAAGCAAAGAGCGCTTGGGCCACCTCATCAGCCTTAGGTTGAGGCTTAGGGTAGTTCTTAGGAACGAGGTAGATTGCTCCACTTGGACACGCATCCACGCAGAGACGACACCCATCAAGACACTTTGATGCGTCAATTTGGCCACTTTCGG
>JBBADN010000230.1:0-2668 GCA_041656455.1 Sphaerochaeta sp.
TGGGCTATGAAGCGCCGCGCGATTACATCATCACTGGCTTTAATGATAGCCGAGAGAGCCGGCTCTTAAACGTTGGGTGTACTACCGCCCGGATGCCGGTGGCGAACCTTGCTCGGATCAGTTACTCCCTTCTAGGACGCAACCTCGCCGACGGCGATTCCCTCTCCTACGATATCACCCTCCCATGTCCTTTGGTGATCCGCCGCTCCTGTGGGTGCACCTTCGCCCTCGGCGATGAAGAGCACGCCAAAGAATTGCTTTTTGACCGTGCTCACTTTAAGAGTTGGATTGTTGAGCACCTTGAGGTGACCGAGGAGGAAGAGCGCCTCGTTGACGCCCTCTTTGCTGGGGACCTTTCCGTACTCAGTAAGTTCGCCCACTCCTACTTTGACCGAGAGGGGGATCCCAACCTGTTGACTGAGGCGATTCACTGGTACCAAGAGCTCTTCGCCCAAGGACCAATCGACAGCGAGCGCTTTATGAGTGAGCTCCTCGCTGCTCAAGATTTAGTCACCCACGAGCACGCCTACGTCCGTGACCGCCAAGAAGAGCTCCTTAACAACCTTAAAAGTGACCTCTTAACGGTCCGTCAAATCACCGCCTTAGGGGGAATCTTAGCTGTTCATCTTCCGCAGTTAGGGATTCAATCAGCGTACCTAGTTCTGTACGACGAGGAGGGAAATCCCACACTTCAAGGCGGGTATACAGAAAAAGGGTTGATTTGCTACCAGGAAGCTTTTTCAAAACGCCTTATTCTTCCCCCCTCTTACAGCGCTGAACTTGGCAGTGGCGTCTTTGTCATCCTTCCCCTCGCTGGCGATAACCAAAGTGTTGGCCACCTCCTTGTTGAATCGACGCAGTTTAACTCGGCAATCTTAGAGGATATTCGAACAAGCTTAAGCAGTGCGATCAAAGGAGCGCGCTTAGTGGAGCAGGCGAACGCCACCCGTGATGAGGCGGAGAAGGCCGAGCGCACCCAAGCGGAGTTCTTTGCGAATATCAGTGAAGCACTCCGCTCTCCGTTAGAGAAAATCCTCGAAGAAAGTTCTAATGAGGTCATTGCAAATCACATCCACCACCTCTTTAATACCATTGATCTAAGCCTCTCCTACACCCCAGAGTTCACCTTGGAGCGCAGAACGTTTAACCTTCTTGAGGTCCTAAGAAACATCAAAGGGATCACCTACAGGGGTTCAGATTCCCTTCCAATTCTCCTTGGTGATGAGCAGCGCCTTCGTCAAGCACTCGAGATCTTCGCTAACGCCGAAGAGCTTGCAGTAACAAGCCACCTTACGATGGAAAGCGTTGAGGTGACATTCTTCACCTCCCGGGAAGGCTCCGCTCAGCGCGATGTAGCACAGCGGATCATCGTCCTCCACGATGGGAGAGTCCGTTTTGACGAAGGGCGAGTAACGATTAGCCTCAACTATCCAAGCCTCCTTGGGCGGGCGAAGAGCAGTGCCCAAAGTGGAGCAGCCTACTTCCTTGGCGATGAAGAGGAGCACCCGCCGGCGGCGTTTTCAGCTCTTGGGCCAATTCAGCTGATTAGGGCAGCGAAGATTAAATCCTCTGATCTTGATTCCCTAGCTGGTAAGCTGATTCTTTGGGATGGCAGGCGTGATGAGCCAGCGCTGAGGCGCCTGCTCTTTCAGCTCGCTGCCCACCCCATTCTCAGTAGGGCCCCTTTTAGCTGTATCAATACCCCCGCGGGTCATGAGACAGTTGCCGTGAGCTTAGCTGTCTCGAGGCCCGTCGTTGGTTCCTTGATCATCACCGCAGACCTAGCAGAGAGCTTCAGCTTTCTTCACCCAATCATCGTGGCGGATGAAGAAGCGCTCTTTCGTGGAGTCAAAGAGGGGCCAGTGGGCCTTCTTGTCGCCAGTGAATTGGACCTTGAAACCCTCACTCGCCTGCGAGAGAAGACTGCGGCCCCCTTTGTTCTTCTTCGATCGCAGTGGTCGTTTGATGAAGTTGAAGCGTTTGGTCGGATTCCTCACGTCGTCCTTGCCCATACTTCGGTGGTAAACAACTCCCACGTCATCGCCCGGCTCTTAGCATTACGATCGCTTGGGGATGTTCTTCCCCCGTTAACGGGAATCTTGGTGAAAAAGGCGATTGCGTATTTAGGGGTGAATGCTAAAAAGCCGATTACCCGATGGCAGCTCGCTGAGGCGGTTCACGTTAGTGAAGATTACCTGACCCGAATCTTTAATAAAGAGATTGGAATCTCCCCGTGGGAGTATTTAAACAACCACCGTATCTACCTCGCCAAGAACCTCCTGAAACACTCAACTCGGACGATCGCCGATATCGCCAGTGAGTGTGGGTACCAAGATCAAGCGTATTTTACCCGGGTCTTTCGAAAGGTTACTGGTAAAAGTCCGACGATGGTGCGCAGTGAATAAGTCGGAAAAGTACAAGAGGCCTTCGGCATAATCTATTTGAACTAGCATACGCTGTAATCAGGAGGAGTAGGCACGGCGATGCGAGGAAAACCCAGTCAATTGAAGCGCGAAGTTAGGCGACACGCCTCAGTGTACGTCCTGCTCATTATTCCGTTAATCTACTACATTACCTTTAAGTACGTTCCGATTTTTAACGGACAAATAGCCTTTAAGGATTACATGGCCCTCGATGGCGTCCTTGGAAGCCGGTGGATTGGCCTTAC
>JBBADN010000231.1:0-2606 GCA_041656455.1 Sphaerochaeta sp.
GGTAAAAAACGCTTTGCAACTCCGCTGAACTACGAGCGGGCAAAGAAGGTAAAGGCCCTCAGTGACGAACTTGGGGTAAGCCCCGCTGCAATCGTAATTGGCTTTCTCACCAGTCAGAAAAACCCAACGATTGCTATCGCGGGTTCATCAAAGGTTGAGCAAATTACCGATACCTTACAAGGAGCGAACTTCACCTTAACTGAAGATCAAATGAAGTTCTTACTTGAACCGTAAGAAAAAGAGTACTTAGACAGCACAGCCCCGCTAAAACGCGGGGCTGTGTTGTTGTTACGGTTGCTTTTAATAGTCAAACAAGTAGGAGTTGAAGAGGTTGTTTAAGAGCTCTTGTTTTCCACTCGTCTTGACGATCTTTGCGTCTAAGCCAATCTTTGCCAACTCGGCAAGATCCATCTTTCCATCGGCGAAGCGCTTGCCATCACCACTGTCGAAGGATGCGTATCGCTTGGAGACGAACTCTCGATACACCCCTTCTTCGATGATCTTGTGGGCAATCTTCAACCCGAGGGCGAAGGAGTCCATTCCGCCGATGTGGGCGAGGAAGAGGTCATCACTATCGGTGGAGTTTCGTCGGATCTTCGCATCGAAGTTAAGACCACCACTACCAAGGCCCCCTTGGCTGAGGATGACGAGCATCGCCATCGTAATCTCATAGAGGTTGGTGGGGAATTCATCGGTATCCCACCCGTTTTGGGGATCACCTTGGTTCGCATCAACACTGCCGAGAAGCCCAGCGTTCGAGGCGATTAGAAGATCGTGGGCGAAGGTATGCCCCGCGAGTGTTGCGTGGTTCGCTTCAATGTTGCACTTAAAGTCTTTCTCTAAGCCAAACTCTTTAATGAAGCCAATCGTCGTTGCTGCATCGTAATCGTACTGGTGCTTCGTCGGCTCCATCGGCTTGGGCTCAATTAAGAACGTTCCGGTAAAGCCAATTGATCGAGCGTAGTCCCGCGCCATCATCAGCATCCGCGCTAAGTGTTCCTGCTCTTTCTTCACATTGGTGTTAAGCAGGCTCATATACCCTTCACGACCACCCCAGAAGACGTAGTTTGATCCCCCAAGGAGGACGTTCGCTTCTAAGGACGCTTTAATTTGAACCGCAGCGCGGCTGACGATTGCAAAATCGGGGTTCGTCGCCGCCCCGTTCATATAGCGGGGGTGGGAGAAGACGTTTGCTGTATTCCACAGCAGTTTAACACCCGATGCTTTTTGCCGTTCTAAGAGGGCGTTGGCAACTTCTTGGTAGCGCTTCTCATACGATCGAGCATCATCGATGTCATCGAACGCGTCGATGTCGTGGAATGCGTAGTAGGGGGTGCCAATCTTGGTGAAGAACTCAAAAGCGGCGTCTGCTTTTGCAAATGGGTCGCTGCTTTCAAAGGGAAAGTCGATCGTTGGCTTCCCAAACGGGTCACTGCCGTTTGCACAGAAGGAGTGCCAATACGCCGTGGCGAAGCGAAGGTGCTCAGCCATCGTCTTATCCCCAATCTTTGCGCCTGCATCGTAGTGCTTAAACGCTAAGGGGTTTCGGGATGATTTACCTTCAAAGGGAATCTTCCCGATTCCTTTAAAGTATTCTTTTTCTCCAACAAAATAACTCATGATATTCTCCTCTGAAACATCGGTGTAAGAGCTTGTACATACGTGCTATAGCGCGTATACGCTTCACTATATAACCCCACCGCTTCGCTGTCAGGATGGTGGGCCCGGCTCAAATCAAAATCAACGTGCTCTTGGGTGATTTCATTAATCGACCCGCCCTCAAGGGCCCACAGTGCCTGTAGGGCCACTCCAAGGGCGGCGCTTTCGGTTGCTGCGGGGACGATCACCTCAAGGTTAAAGACGTCACTGACGATCTGTCGCCAAATCTTCGAGTTCGCTCCCCCACCGGTGAGAATAAGGCGCGAGGGGGTAAACCCTAATTCAGCAAAAGTATCGCTTCCACCCCTCAGGGCGAAGACGGCGCTCTCTAACGAGGCACGGGCGATATTTGCTTCGGTGGTATTCCCAACCTCGAGGTTGGCGATTACCCCTTTACCGTACGGCAGGTAGGGAACTCGCTCGCCGGTGAAGAAGGGAAGAATCGTCACCCCTTCAGAGCCGATCGGAGCTTCGCTTGCCAAAGCATCGAGGCTCTTTACATCGCGGTTAAAGAGGCTTCGAACGACCTCGGTAGAAATCGTGCAGTTATTGGTGCACAACAGGGGAAGATACCCCCCAGTTGAGGAGCAGAACGCCGAAAGACGGTTTTGGCGGTCAGCGACAACGCGCTCACTGTAGCCAAAGAGTGTCCCACTGGTGCCCATGCTCATCACTAAGTCCCCACTTGAAGTACACCCCGTTCCGATCGCGGCGGCCATATTATCCCCCGCTCCGGTAGAAACAACGATGCCCTCTTTTAGTCCAAGTTCGTTGGCAGCCGCCTTGGACAGTCGGCCTCCAACCTCATGGCTTTCAATTAATTGAGGGACCATTGCGATGAGTTTCTTCTTCTCATCGACGGCTTCAAGCATCTCAGCTTCCCAATTCCGATTCTTTACGCTGTAGTACGCTGTTCCGGAGGCGTCCCCCGCATCGGTGAAGTACTC
>JBBADN010000232.1:0-2585 GCA_041656455.1 Sphaerochaeta sp.
CGGAACGCGTCATCGCCGCATATAGTAGAACAACGCGTGAACTACTTGAAGCGGCTCGGTTGTGTAAAGAAGCTCGCGATGACTTGCCTCGCTACGACACCAAAGGCACCAACGCGCTAAAAGAATTCAAAGAGTTACTACCGTTTGGCGAAACAATTTTTATGCAGCTCGTCAAGATCGGTAGTGTGAAAGCATTTTATGTGGCAGCTAATATGAAGAAGCTGCCACCGAGCAGGGAGTTGCTGTATGAACTCGCTGCTATTCCTGAAGCAGAACTAACTAAAATGTTCAAGAAAGATGATATTCACTTGAACATGACTAAGGATGACGCCATCGAGTTGCGCGATAATAGCTCGGGCGCGAGCAAGGTGCGTAAAGAGCGTGCTGAAAAAAGAGCTCAACTAAACGATGTAGAGGAGGATTATGAGGAGGATGAGGAAGATACTGACGACGATGAGCCCGTAGGCAAGGTGAAGCCTAAGGCACACGTCGATGAAGATGATGACGATGAAGATGATGACGAATACGATGAGGAAGAGGACACGACCGAATACCTTCGCAAGATGAACAATTGGTACAATTATTTGGAAGGTATGGTTTCAACTATCGAGCCACTTGAGCAGGCTATGAAAGATGAGGGAGTTGATAAAATTCCCCGTAAAATGCTTAAAGAGGCCGAAAGGGCGGCAAAGTTGCTAACCCGCCTTATCCAACAATATAGCTAACGCATGAAATGGGTTGCGGCTTACTATGAGCCGCAACCTAACTTATCCTTTGGGAGGGGTGCATACCCATGTCCAAAACGATTACTCGTAATGATCTGATGCTAGCTAGCTTAAAAATGTTAGCATCAGTCTACTCGATCACCGGCGAACGAGATATCGGTGAAACGTTGAGTTGGGCCTCAGATCGTATTGAGGAACTAGAGTCTGAGCTAACTCAGCGTGATAGTTGCGTTCACTGTAACACTGCTAACCGACGGAAGTTAGTTGGCTGCCGTGCTGCCAACGTGCTACCGTTTAAGCGCGACTAGATCCACTTAAATGTGGGGGGAAGTTGAACATGCCTGAAAGCCTCGTTTATCTAGATGAAGGGATGAAGCGTTGGATTGTAGCAACCGCTTATCGTAATCACTGGCGGGTTGCTGCATGGTACGATCTAGATGACTTAATTCAGGATGGTTATTTATCGTACCATAAATGCGCCACCAAGTATGATCGCTTGATACGCAAGCGCAAACCTAAGAAAGAGGATCGTCGCAACTTCATGGCATTGGTCAAACGCACGTTTGAAAACCATATCCATGATCTTGCATCAAAGCGAACCCGCCAACGTCCAGAGGTGATCTTATCAAGGCTGCGCATCACTAAAGTTGATGGCGATTACAATGAGAGTACGATACTTGAGCGCATCGGTGGTGTAACCGACGCCACCATAGCCGAAGAAGTAGCGTATTTTAATAGAATGCCATCATGGATGAAGAAAGTATTACGTGGGGTGATACGTGATGTGCAAAAGGGCAAACGTGTAACTGTGGAGGATATAAACGCTCGACTATGTAGAGTTTTCGGTGACGACGAAAAATCTGTTGACAAAGTCTCCGAAGTATACGACATTTTGGGGATCGTTCGCCCTCGTAAGAATAAGAGGCCGAACGTGATCCGAAAACGACAATCAGCAATGGCAAAAACTGGAGCACGCACACTATGACTGTTTATGCAGAACTCAGTAAGGTTCTCAAGGTTAAGCATAAGCCTGGAGAGGATATTCAAGCCTTTCTGAAGAAGATGATCAGCAAGGCCGATGACCTGTCAGACTCTGAGTGGGACAAGCTGTCTTCTGAAGCTCAAGAGTGGGTCAACACTGCCGTTGAGGCACATGACTCTGAAGAAAAGATTGACCCGCCCGAAGGTCTTGATGCCGATGACGATGAGGGTGAGGATGAAGACGAGCTTGAAGACGTTGAAGTTGATGATGACGATGACGATGAAGAGGAAGAGGAGGCCCCGAAGGCACGGAAGGCTATGAAAAACGGTAAGAATGGCAAGCATGCAACTAAGCCTGCGGCGAAAGCTGCCAAAGCTAAGGGCAAGCCCGGCCGCAAAGCTAAGGCTGCTGTTGAGGAGGAAAAGCCTGCTAAGAAGGGTAAGGTTGCTAAGGAGGCCAAGGCTGAAAAGGCAGCTAAGCCTGAGCGGAAGACCACCAAAGGAAAGGACGATAAAAAGGCTAAGAAGAAGGAAGGTGGTGCAGGTCGTCGTGAGCGTAGGTTCTCGGATGATCAGGTGATCACGGTCGTTGTTGACAGTAACCCGAAGCGCCCGCACACCTCTAGTTATGAGCGCTTTGAGTGCTACAAGCGTGGTAAGAAGGGAATGACTGTACGCGAAGCCCTTGATGCTGGCGTTAAGAGCAGCGACCTTGGGTGGGACGTTGACCACGGGTTCATTGAGATCAAGTAAGTAAACCGCTTTAGTTATCAATTGGTCCAGCGTTGAAAAGCGGCCTCACCCTTTCAGAGTGGGGCCGTTTCGCGTATGTTAGGGTCATAGGCACCCCGACACTGTAGTAGCGAGAAGCACCTAGTT
>JBBADN010000233.1:0-2582 GCA_041656455.1 Sphaerochaeta sp.
AGTGAGGGTTTGAAGGGCGAGGAGCATCATCGCTCCTAATAATGAGGCGTGAAAGACGATGAAAAAGCTGGCCCACCGCTCGTTGTGGGCCATTCGATACACGATTGCGAGAGCGAGTGTCATACACCCGACGGCAAACGCCAGCATGTACGCTAGGAGTAAGAACCCGCTCACAACTACTTCTTCATTCCCAGCTGCTTTTGGTTGTGGGAAAGATCAGCAAGTCCACAAATCTCCGTGATGTCATTGAGCAGGGCGACCATCGCAGTGGGCTCTAAGCCCGCTTCAGCTCGAGTGCGCTCATTGTACATCGCGCCATTGACCGCGGCCTTACTCTTTGCTGAGTAGAGGCGAAGGTGGAGGTCCGCTCCTTCATTGAGGAAATACTCGCTGTCGTAGCGGTAGCCATCGATCGCCTTTGAGAGGGCGCTGTTGATCGCATCTAAGTCACGAACAAACGCCTTTGGCTCTTGAAGGTGGAGGTAGAACCACAGTGGAAGACCCGGGTTATTCCACGCCAAGTTAACTCGCTTCTTCTTGCTGTGTTCCAGCTCGGCGCGGATGTCTTGGGGGCTTAAGCGTAAATCAGCTAAGCCAAAGACGAGCCATACGCTTGAGAAGTTCCCAGCGTTGCGCTTGCGAGCGGCGATGTTAATAAGATTGTGCAAATCTTTAAACGTGTCCTGATGCTCAACGGTCATATTGGAATAGCGGCAATCCTTGCGCATTTGAGAGAAGTAAAGACTCTCGATCTCACTGGCAGTAACCAATAAGATTGTTTTGCGGGGTGGTTGGGAAAGACGTTTACGTGCCATGACTACTCCTTATCGTGTGCACTCTCTCGGTCATATGAAAACTCCGAGAGGATCGGGAGGGCTCCAAATGCTCCGCTCATGTACTGAAGCTGAGTCTTATCGTTAGCCTTCGAATATCGGTAGTTCGCCAAGCTGGTGTACGTCGTTGCACTCTCGCTATCCTTCTGGGCGAAGTAGACGCCATCACGGCGCATCAGCCCGGGCTTAAGGAGCGAGGGATTACAGTCTACGACCAGCATCTGTGAACCATTTATATCATTGTTCGCTTCAAAGATTTCCACGATGTGGGTCAACACATACGGGTGGAGCAACATTCCAAAGTCATCGATGATCAGCGTCTTGCCTTTCGTAAATGACTCAAAGAACGCGATGCCAATCAAGCAAAGGCGCCGTAAGCTGAGGCTCTCTAAGCTGAAGTAGGATGCGTAGTGTTGCGTTACGTTGGTGTGGACGAAGATTAACCGACCATCTTTGACTCGAATGTCGCGGATATCGGTGATGTCGACACTCCAGAGGAAATCGATCAATTGGGGGACCCAACCCGGGTGAGCTTCAATCATCTCAATGAGATAGCGCTCACTGAGGTTCGAAACTCCCATCGGAAGGAGGTGAAGGCGATTAACAATCCACGAGTAGAAGAGACTCGTTGTTTCACTACCCTTCGCAACCGAAGCTTGGAGGAAGGTGTGTTTTTCGTCGATCTTACTCACCAAGCGTTTTTTATCACCGCGATAGTGTTTACCCCAGCGGTAGGTGTACGTCAACTCATCATCGCCGAGTGCTAAGGCATCCTCTTTAAGGGTGCGGCTAAAAATCCGGCGGCGGGAGCGCCCCACCATGTGTTGCAGCGACTCTTCGAAAATACGGAAGCGATCAGCGACGAGGGTGTAGACACCGATAATCGGATCGCCACTCTCTTCATCTGTTCCAAGAATCGTGCGGATAATAATCGTTGCCGGTTGATTCTTCTCTTCCGAGTAGGCAAAAGACGTTCCGCTGAGAATTGCAAGGGGGTTCTCCGTCTCCTCATCCGCCGTTACAATCGCCTTAAGCGCTTCAAGCGCTCGGATAAAGGAACTCTTTCCCGCTCCATTCGGGCCGATAATTGCGGCACTCTTGATGAGCTTGAGCTTCTCAGTCACCGAGACTACCTTTGAATCGCTGAACCGGTTATCCCTGACGGCTTCAAACGAGATCGTTTGTTCATCCCTCACGGATTTGAAGTTCGCAATAGTCATATCAAGCAGCATGCGCTACCTCCTCAATCTCACCCATCGGTGGTACTACCAAATCTCACTCATCCGTTTTCGAACGGATGGCCATGTCTCTAACACTTGGACTAACTTCAGCGGCAAGCGTTCATCGCCGTGGTTATCAGTCGCTATTATATCAACAAGTTCCGCTTCAAGATACGGTAAAGCGTCACCACTTTCAACCGCATCGACGTTCACTTGAATCAAACACCCCATAGCACGAAACTCCGTTAAGAGTGGTGCGGTTGGTTTTAACCACATGTACCGCTCAACGTGCGCGATGATCGGGGTGAACCCTTCATCGATTAACGTCTTAAGGCGTTGCGTGACCTTCACCGGCGGCAGGGCGAGGGAAAACTCCACTAAGACAAACCGATTACGAATCGGAATCGCCTGTAAATGCTCCTGGTCGGAGACGTAGAGCTCACTACCAAGATGAAGGGCTAAGCCACGCTTTTGTGCCTCCTCTTGGGCCCACTCAAACGTCGAGCGGATTCGGTCAACGTGCGTTGTT
>JBBADN010000234.1:0-2576 GCA_041656455.1 Sphaerochaeta sp.
CCTCTTCGCCAAGAAGGGGTTCAAAGAGGGCCGCATTTGCATCAAAACACGAGGTGAAGAGGATTGTATCTTCCGTGCCGAGGAAGGAAGAGATCGCCTCTTCAAGCTGTTTGTGAATCGTTTGGGTTCCGCAGATAAAGCGCACTGAAGAGAGTCCAAAGCCGTAGTGCTCCATCGCCTGGCACGCTGCTTCAGTAAGGCGAGGATCGCCACTGAGGCCGAGGTAGTTGTTCGCACAGAAGTTTAAGACGTTCGTATCCCCAACTTCAATTTCTCGTCCTTGGGCGCTCTTAATAACTCGCTCTTCTTTATACAATCCATCTGCTCGTAATGATTCTAAGAATTCGGTGAGCTCTTGTTGTGTTCGTTGGTTCATAATCCCTCCCGCGTTCTAATCGTTGTGATCATATCCGCCGTCATCGCAGCGAGGTCGTAGCGCGGGGTGAAGCCCCACTCAACGCGCGCTGCGTAATCTTCCATGTAATCGGGCCACGAGTCGGCGATCGCCTGGCGGACTGGGTCGATCGCGTAGCTGATCGTAAAATCTGGAATATGAGTTCGTATGTACGCCGCTTGCTCTTCTGGGCAGAAGCTCATTGCTGCGATATTAAAGGCGTTTCGATGGCGAAGTTGACTAGGGTCTGCTTCCATGATTTTAATTGCCGCATCAACTGCATCGGGCATGTAAATCATATCGAGGTAGGTATCCCCCCTCAAAAAGCACGTATAGTGTTGGTTTCGCACTGCTTCGTAGTAGATTTCAACAGCGTAGTCGGTTGTTCCTCCCCCCGGCGGGGTGAGGTTGCTGATAATCCCTGGAAAGCGGATGCCGCGGGTATCCACATCCCAGCGGTGGTGGTAGTAATCACACAGCAGCTCCCCACTGACTTTTGTTACTCCGTAGATTGAGGTAGGGCGCTGAATCGTATCTTGAGGGGTAAACTTCTTTGGTGTTGTTGGACCAAAGGCTCCGATCGAGGAGGGGACAAAGAGGGCACAGTGGTTGTTCTTCGCTACTTCTAAGACCGCGATAAGACCGTTGATGTTCACATTCCACGCCTCTAAGGGATCACGCTCCGCTCGGGCGGAAAGCAGTGCTGCTAAGTGGTAGATTGTATCGATGTGATGGTGGCGAACGATTCGATCGAGCTCCGCTCCATCTCGGGCATCAACAAGGTAAAATGGCCCGCCTTCTATGAGCTCGCGGTTCCCATCTTTACGGTGATCGGCGAGGACAACGTTATCATTCCCGTAGCGACGGCGACACTCGAAGGCAATTTCGCTCCCGAGCTGGCCTAAGGCGCCTATAATCAGAATTCGCTTCATCTTCTCATCTCCCAGTTTCTTGACACGGGCACAGCGGGGTCATACAATAATTGATAAGTTCAGTATAGTGAACGAAGTTTACTATGTCAAACATTCGAAGGAGCCCACCGATGCAAAATCCACCCTTAATCGGTAAGAATATCCAACGCCTCCGAAGCGCTCGGAAACTAACATTGAACGTCCTCAGTGAGCGCAGTGGGGTCTCTAAGGCGATGCTCAGTCAAATCGAAAGTGATAAGGTTAACCCAACGGTAGCAACCGTGTGGAAGATCTCCAAAGGTCTTAATGTTGAGCTGAATGATCTGCTTGAAGGCCTTGATGAACCAACTCGAGTCTTTGCCCTCAACCCGGCAAAAGATGATGGAACGAAGCTTGAGCAGCGCTCGGGGGGAGTAACGATTAAAATCCTCAGTCCCTTGACCCTTGTTGAAGAGCTAGAGATGTACCTCGTTTCGTTTGAAGGTGGCGCTACGCTCGCCAGTGATCCGCACTTTGCTGGAACCCAGGAGTTCCTTACTGTTGTCAGTGGCACAGTGACGGTGAGTGTAGGGGAGCACACTGCGATCCTTAAGGCGGGAGATTTCTTAATGTACCACTGTGACATCGAACACGTGATCACCAATACCGGAAGTAAGGACGCTGTCGTTCACATGGTTGTCCGCTTTTCTGATGATAACGCCTAAGTGAGCCGCCTTGACACGATTGGACAATTTGCGGCATTCTTTTAGGAGAAACGAACCCAGTAATCGGGAGAGGGGGTGATATTTATATGGCATACGTCCGAGTAGACGAAAACGAACCACTCGAGAAATCAATTAAGCGATTTAAGCGCATGGTTGAGAAAGAGGGGATTATTCGCGAGTACAAACGCCGCGAGTATTTCGAGAAGCCTTCCACCCTTTTAAATAGAAAAAAGAAAGCACTTGCCCGCAAGCAAATGAAAAAGGCTCGAAAGCAGTACAGCTCCAAGAGCTACTAAAAACGATGTGTTTTAACTGCCGGTAACCGAAAGGTTGCCGGTTTTCTTTTATTTATCACTCAAATTTGCGGTATAAAGCAATATGATTCTTAAATTTTGAGGTCTAAACGATAAATTTTTCTCTAAACCCTTGGAACGAACCCCACTTTTACGGTAGAATGAAGCGCAACTAGCTTCGCCTAGAAATCTACTGTAGGAGCACTCGTATGCTGATACTCATTTCTGACGCTTTTGACGCTTCCCTGCCTAGCCGCCTAGCCGTCTTTGGGGA
>JBBADN010000235.1:0-2555 GCA_041656455.1 Sphaerochaeta sp.
TTGCCATCTTGCATATCCTTCTTGATGACGTCTTCAAAGTACGGGACAACCCGCGCTACAGTTTCTTTTAAACTTTCTGTTAACGGAAGAAGGCTCGGATCGAGGTCGCGGTACTGATCACTGTTAGCGGGACTGCGCTCATCATCCGCCTCTAACGCGGGGGGTGTAATGTCGTAGCTTCGGCGCCAAATCTTTACTTGGTCTTCACCGTACTTGCGCGCAGTTTCTGCTTTATCCAACCCTTGAAGGGCGCCGTAGTGGCGCTCATTTAGCACCCACGCCTTAATGACCGGCAACCACGAGCGGTCCATTCCATCTAAGACGAGGTCGAGGGTGTGAATTGCCCGCTTTAGGCGCGAAGTGTAACACACATCAAAGTCATACCCTTCTTCCGCAAGAAGAGTTCCAGCTCCCGCTGCTTCACTCTTGCCTTTCTCACTCAGCTCTACATCGGTCCACCCGGTGAAGAGGTTCATTCTATTCCATTCACTTTCGCCGTGACGAATCAAGACTAGCTTCATACAAATACCTCCGTATGCACTCTTCAAGATACCCACAAGAGGTGAAAGGGGCTAGAGATACGCTACCCGATTAGGAGAAAATTGAAAGGATTGCAAAGACACGATTATTCGGCAGTTTCAGATTCTTCGTATCTTCAGTTACTGCGTACTCACTCCCATCTTGGGCGATTAACCGCACATCAACAGTGTAGGAGTTGATTTGACCGGCTCTGAGCTTAGATAGTAATTGTTCTTGGTTTTTTTGATCATCTTTGTGGACAAAGAAATCAAAGCCCTTAGTCTTCACCTCGAGGTCTCTCACCCCTAAGAGTTCTTGGAGCGCTTCATTGGCGTAGAGGCTCTGTTTACCCTGCCCATCTTCAAAGCGTAACAACATCGCCAGTGGCGCTTGGGCAAAGAGAATGTTTACCACCTTGCCCTGCTCCGCTAAGAGGACGCTCTCACTGACTTGGCTCTTTGCTTCGCGGTTCTTTGCAATCTGTTCTTTCAGGTGTTCGCTCGTTAGGGGCTGTTTTAGGAGCGCGAGGGGATCGGGCTTTGATCCATCGAGGGCCGAAGCGACGCGCTCAGCTGATCCGAGGATTAGGAAGATGATCTGCTGGTTCTCTGTTTGGAACATCATCGTGTGATAGAGGCTGATCAGCCCATCGAGATCTTTTTCGATATCGAGGATGACGATGTGAGGCCGGGGGTGTTGATCGAGGCTCTCACGCGCCTCGGCAATTGTATCAACTGCCGTAAACTCTGCCTCTGCGTACGCTGATCGGATGAGATCTATATCGTGTTGCGTTAATCCAATACCTAAAATTCGTTCGTGCATTACCAGCCCTCTTCAGCGCTTAAGTATACATGAATAATATACTATGTATAGTTGCCATGCTCCTTAGAGATGTTCTACAGTGGTCCTAATGGCTACTCAAGCGCGGCTCATGACTACTGGGTCTATCCGAAAACATCTTATATTCTTTGCCGTTCCCATCTTCCTCGGCGGGCTCCTCCAACAGCTCTATCAAACCGCCGACGCTGTTGTAGTCGGAAATTTTGTCTCAACGCAAGCGCTCGCTGCAATTAGCTCGGTCGGCTCGCTAACAATGCTCATCGTAGGCCTTTTTCAAGGCATCTTCGTTGGGGCGGGAGTTATCATCTCCACCGCCTTTGGTGAGGGCGATAAAATCGCCGTTTCAAAGGCGGTTCATACGACCGTTGCCCTAGGGATCATTAGTTCAATTCTCTTAACGATTATCGGATACTTCTCCACCCCGACGATTTTGATGTGGATGAAGACCCCGCCAGAGGTCTTCGTTGACGCCCAGGCGTACATTCGAATCTTCTTCCTTGGAATCTCATCGCTGGTTTTCTACAACACCGCCAGTGGAATCCTCCAAGCGGTCGGGGATTCAAAAAACCCCCTCTACTTCCTCATCGTTTCGGCAACGCTAAACATCGTCTTAGACTTAGTCTTTGTCATCGTTTTTGGGATGGGAATTGAAGGGACAGCATACGCGACGATTATCTCCCAGAGCGTCAGTGCGATTCTTTCCTTCCGCCTCCTCTTTCGGACAAAAGAGGTCATTCGGGTGCGGATCAAAGACATTCGCATTTACCGCGGGTATTTAGGACGGACGCTCACCTTAGGAATTCCTTCGGGGATTCAAAACTCCGTAACAAGCTTTGCGAACGTCATCGTTCAATCGTCGATTAACCTCTTTGGACCGGCGGCGATGGCTGCCCACGGCTCGTACAACCGAATCCAAGGCTTTGCTTTTATTCCGATCACCGCCTTTGCTTTAGCGTTAACGACGTTCACTGGGCAAAACCTCGGAGCGGGACAAAAACAGCGGGTGAAAGAGGGAGCGCGCTTTGGGATTATCTTTGCGATGATCCTCGCCCAAGCGGTTGGCTTTACCCTGATGGTCTTTGGTCGACCAGCGATGACAATCTTCAGCCGTGATAGTGAGATTATCCACCTAGGTATTCAAAAGGGTCTGATCGCCGGGCCTTTCTTCTGGGCCCTCGCCCTCAGCCACACGATGA
>JBBADN010000236.1:0-2541 GCA_041656455.1 Sphaerochaeta sp.
GTGGAATCGCCCCGATCGCAACGTACCTCGAAAAAGGGCTGAAGGTGTTAATTGGAACCGACGGCGCTTCAAGTAACAACAACCTCAACCTCTTTGAAGAACTTCATCTCGCTGCTCTATTAGGCCGCCTACCCAATGGTGAAGCGCCCCTTTTAACGAGCTACCAAGTGCTTCAGATGGCAACGACAACAGCGGCCAACACATTTAATCTTAAAAGTGGAACCCTCCAAGCTGGGTACGACGCTGACTTGATTCTTGTTAACACCAAGAAAGCGCACCTATCTCCGTTAAACGATCCGTTTAGCGCATTGGTCTATAGCGCCCAGGGCAGTGATGTTGAGTACCTCTTTAGCCGAGGGGAGATCCTCTTAGAAAAAGGTCAACCAACAAAGATTCATCACGATACAGCCCTTTCTGCAATACAAGATGTGTGGGCTGATATTAAAACTCGTTAAGGAGCACAAACAATGGATGAACGATTTGAAGCAATTCGATTTGAGAATGATACGTTAATCCTCCTCGATCAGCGCCTCCTTCCAACTGAGGTGACGTACCACCACAGTACGACGGTACATGACGTTGAGTTTGCAATTCGCGATATGGTTGTTCGCGGTGCCCCCGCGATTGGCTCTGCGGCGGCCTACGGCGTCTACCTCGCTGCGAAGGAAGCACAGAGTGAAGAACAGTTCAATGAGCTGTGCGCCTTCTTAGGCAACGCCCGCCCTACCGCAGTAAACCTTCAGTGGGCGATCGATCGGATGAAGAACGTCTATGAAGAGCACAAGAGTTCAAAAGACCTTTTTTCTGAACTTTTAAAAGAAGCGGATATCATTCGAGCCGAAGACATCGCAACCAATAAACAGATGGCGAGAATTGGGAATCAAGTGATTCCTCATGGGGCAACAATCCTTACCCACTGTAATACTGGAGCCCTTGCTACCGCTGGATGGGGAACCGCCCTCGGAGTCATTAAAGAGGCGTTCTACGATGATAAGAAGATCTTCGTCTACGCTGATGAAACCCGCCCTCGCTTCCAAGGAGCGCGCCTAACGGCGTGGGAGCTAATGGAGGCAGGTATTCCATCCAAGCTCATCGCTGACTCAACTGCAGCCACCTTGATCAGGGATGGGAAGATTGATCTAGTCATCCTCGGGGGGGACCGAGTAGCAGCTAATGGGGATGTAGCGAATAAACTCGGGACCTTCATGCTCAGCGTCATCTGTAAAGCGTACGGAGTCCCCTTCTACTCAGTAGTCCCTGTTTCTACTATTGACTTTGAATTAGAAAGCGGCGATTTAATCCCCATTGAAGAGCGTGATAGGAGTGAGATCACCCACGTCGGGGATACCCAAGTAGCCCCTACTGGTATGGAGGTCTACAACCCCGCCTTCGATGTCACCCCGCATCAGAACATCACCGGCATCATTACCGAGAAAGGCATCATTTATCCCCCCTTCAAGGAGAACATCCAACGGCTGAAAAATGGGGAGGTACTGTAGTACCAAATATGCTTGGGTATGATTAAGGTTGTATGAATCAGCACTGATAGGTTATCATGGCAGTAAGGAGTTATTATTATGAAGAAAGAAGTAGCTTTTTATCGATGCAGGCATTGTGGTAACGTGGCGCATAAAGACTATGATATGGGCCCCAATCTGGTGTGCTGTGGTGAAGAAATGTATTTATTGAAGGCGAATACCGAAGACGCTGCTCAAGAGAAACACGTTCCCGTCGTCAAGGTTGATGGTAACCGCTTAACGGTAGATATCGGTAGTGTCGAACACCCGATGATTCCAGAGCACCATATTGCATTCATCTATGTTGAAACCGAGAAGGGTGGCCTTCGCGTTGACCTGCCTGTTGATGGCAAGCCCCACGCAACGTTCACAATTGATGCTGATGATAAAGCAATCGCAGTGTACGAGTATTGCAACCTCCACGGGTTGTGGAAGACGGTTCTTTAAGCGTCCATCAATAACCCAAAGAGCTTGGCTTCTAAGGCCATACACGCTGGGTCGTGTACATCCCTCGCAGTGCGGGGGATTTTTATTGCTTCATCGAGCAGCGGCGCTGTTGGATTACCCAAACAAAGAACCCGATCACCGATGAGCATCGCCTCTTTGGGGTCGTGGGTAACAAAAATCGTCGTCCGTTGCTCCTCTTCCCAAAGGGTAAGAAACGCTTGGATTAATCGCATCCTTAAGCGAATATCAAGACTCTGAAATGGCTCATCGAGGAGCATCAGCTGTGCTGGGTGGGCAAAGGCGCGAGCGATCGCAACCCGCTGGCGCATTCCCCCACTCAGCTCATGGGGATAGAGGTGAAGGGAATCCTTTAATTCAGCGAGTTCTAAGTAGTGAAGAGCGATCTCTGTTCGCTCTTTTTGCTCGTAGAATCCGCGGAGCGTTACTTCAACATTCGCCCACACATTAACGTGGGGTAACAGGCGGGGTTCTTGGAAGAGGAAGCTCACCTTCTCTTCTTCTTTGGTAATCGTTCCACTCGTAGGTTCAATGAGGCCTGAGGCGAGCTTTAAAAGGG
>JBBADN010000237.1:0-2528 GCA_041656455.1 Sphaerochaeta sp.
TATCCTTGTCTGCAAATGCAATCTTGAATACGTTGCGGCCGATTCTTCCGAATCCGTTAATCGCAATTTTCATCTTTGGTTCCTCCAGGAAATCTAATATACTATTCGATATTAATATACCGTTTTGTAGCAGAAGTGGCAACGTCCCTACGGACGATTGATCATTAATTTTACCCCGTTAATCTTATGTCCGTCGATATCTTCAACGACAAAGATTGCTTCATCTTCTTCAATCTTCTCCCCTTTTTGAGGGATTCGACCAAAGAGTTCAAAGACGTAGCCGCCAATCGTTTCGAGCTCATCATCGTTAAGGCTAAGGCCACAGACCTCATTGACTTCGTCGATTGGAGTTCGAGCATCTATGAGGTAGGTGTGCTCATCAACTTTACGGATATCCTCTTCTTCATCATCATCAAACTCATCTTGGATCTCTCCAACGATGACTTCTAGAATATCCTCCATACAGACAATTCCACTTACCCCACCGTACTCATCGATGGCGATAGCGATGTGGACTTTCCGCTTCTTAAACTCCCTGAGTAAATCATCGAGGTGTTTCGAGTCGGGAATGAAGTATGGTTTGCGCATCACCTTCGTCACATCAAAGGGATCCGGTAGCGCTTGGCGGAGCATATCTTTGGCGTAGAGAATACCGACAATTTTATCGGTGGTTTGTTCGTAGACGGGGTAGCGGGAGTAGCCTTGTTCTTCAATGATCGAATAGAGGTCATTGAGGGTGATCGAGCTATCAATGAATTGGACGTCCACCCGAGGAACCATCACTTCTTTGACACTCTTCTCTTTGAGTTCACCAATACCTTCAATCATTTCATTGCGTTCTTCCAATGCTTCATCGGAAGGTTTTCGCTGAAAGAAGGATAATAGGGATCGTTTCACCGTTCACTCCTCAGTAATTGGGCTAAGATCTCCTCTTGGAGGACCAACATCGCTTCATCACTCTCGTTTGTCGCGTGGTCGTGGCCAAGGAGGTGTAAGAGCCCATGAATCAACAGCCGTTTTACTTCAACTGCTGGTTCAACACCGAATAATAATGCATTTCTTTCCATGGTATCAAGACTTATGACTATATCCCCTAAGATTGGGCTTTGGGCAAATGGGAAGGGATTCTCTTCTTGGGCGAAGGAAAGGACGTCCGTTGGTTCATCAAGGGTTCGATACTCAAGGTTTAATGTTTGCATCGCCTCATCGGAGATAAAGCTCACACTCACCTCAGCGGGTTTCACACTAAGGTACTCCATGGCAAAGACAAGGGTCTCTTCAACGCCGTTGGGGATGGTAATACTTTCTTCTGAAGAAACATCAATTGTGTACTTGTCCATCACTCTTCCTCTTGGGGATATTCAATGCGATGATGGTCACGGCCAATGATCTGCTGGAGGAAGACCTCTTCAATCCGATCAAGGTCCGTTAATGAAAGACCAGAGTCTTTTAATTGCCCGCGCTCAATCTTGCCCATGATGAGCGAACGAATGAGCCTTTGGTACTTCGTATGGGTAGGCTTTTTCACCGTTCGGGTTGCTGCTTCAACCACATCAGCGAGCATCACCACAGCTGCTTCTTTGGTTTGAGGAATCTCACCGTTGTAGGAGTAGTCTTCGATGTTCACTTCCCCTCCCCGCCCTTTTGCATCTTTTAACGCTTCAGCGTAGAAGAATTGAATCACATCGTTGCCGTGGTGTTGGGCGATGATATCAAGGACTTCTTGAGGAAGGCCCGCTTCGCGCCCCTTCTCTACCCCAACCTTTACGTGGCTCTTGATGATCGCAACGGAAAGACTTGGCCGAATTTCGTTGTGTTTATTCTCATCACTCTGATTCTCAATGTAATACTCAGGGTGCTCACTCTTGCCAATATCGTGGAAGATCGCCCCAATTCGGGCTAAAAGGGGGTTTGCCCCAACAATTTTTGCTGCCGAGTAGGCGAGCTCAGAGACGTTTCGTGAGTGGGTGTACGAACCTTGGGCGACTTGAGCCATTCGCTCTAAGAGGGGATTTTCTTCAGTGGAAATTTCCATCAAGCGATAGGAAGTTGGGATGTTAAGGGCCCGTTCTAACAGGGGAACAATGACTTCAACGAGGAGCATCGAAGCGGTGAGATTTACCACCATCCACCCCACTAAGGCGATATAGTACTGCCCATCGAGGCCAACAAGGAGGTTGGCGATAAGCGCTGCAAAGCTTGTCGTTATTGAACCGTACACCCAGTTAGAGAGCGTATCAATTCTTCGACTAACGGAGCGGAACGTCCAAAGGACCAACGCCCCAGCGGCAACACTGTAGAAGAACGTCATCATCGAGGATGAGGGTAAAAGCGAAACAAAGGAAGCGAGCATTAAGGTCACGACGAACGCTAAACGCTTTTTATCGGTAAGCTGAAAAACGAAGAGCGGGGCAAAGAGAATGGGAAGGTAGGAGTCCAAGATAATCGTAGGAACAAAGAAGGTAATGAGACCAAGGAGAATAAGGGAGAAGACGATGACGCTGAGGGCGAGGATTAAGTAAAGGTTT
>JBBADN010000238.1:0-2527 GCA_041656455.1 Sphaerochaeta sp.
ACCACGGTTCACGTCACCGACGAGATGATGGACGAGCTTTCACGCTCCAGAAAGGGATTGAACTCCATCTATATGATGTATAAATCCGGAGCTCGTGGCTCGAAAGACCAGATCAAACAGCTTGGCGGAATGCGCGGACTCATGGATAAGCCTTCCAAGATCGGTGCCGGCGGCGGAGCAGACGTGATCGAAACCCCGATTAAGTCGAACTTCAAAGAAGGTCTCACCGTTTTGGAATACTTCGTCTCTACTCACGGCGCACGTAAAGGACTTGCGGATACAGCTCTTAAGACGGCAGACGCAGGATACCTCACCCGTCGTCTTGTGGACGTTGCTCAAAACGCCATCATCACAATGGAAGATTGTGGAACGGCTCGCGGCGTGCAGATGACGGTTCTCAAAGAAGGCAACGAGATAGTCCAGAGCCTCGCTGAGAGAATTCAAGGACGCTATGCCGTTGAAGACATTGTTAGCCCCGTTTCCGGTGAAGTCTTAGTTCAAGCCGGAGAAGAGATCTCCAACAAGATGGCACGCATGCTTCAAAATCATGGCATGATCAGCGTCTATGTGCGCAGTGTGCTCACTTGTGAGGCAGAGAAAGGCTTGTGCGCAAAATGCTATGGTCGCAACCTCGCAACCCTTAAGCCTGCTGTTATCGGCGATCCTGTCGGCGTTATCGCAGCTCAGAGCATCGGCGAGCCCGGAACTCAGCTCACCCTGAGAACTTTCCACATCGGTGGAGCTGCTTCAACCGCAACCGACCTTGCCGAAATCGCTTCCAATAACGACGGTATCGTCCGCTTTGACCGGATGAATACGGTTACAAACCAGCAAGAGGAGATGATCTCGGTATCGCACTTGGGACACCTCTTCATCGTGGATAAGGAAGACGAAAAGAAAGTCCTCGAAGAATACCGTGTGGAATATGCCGCAACGGTTCACGTTCAGGATGGAGATGTGGTCACTGCCGGAACCAAACTACTTTCTTGGGACCAGTTCAACAACCCCTTGATCTCGACCGCAAAGGGACAGCTCCAATATGAACACTTCATCAAAGATATTACGTTCAAAGAAGAATATAACGATATCACCTTCAGCAGGGATATCACAATCATCGAATCCAAAGACCGCAAGAAACAGCCGCAATTTAAGATTATGGCAGAAGATGGCAACTTCAGACTCATCCCGCTCCCTGCCGGCTTGGTAGTGCGCGTGGAAGACGGAAGCTTTGTGCATCAAGGAGACATCCTTGGTCAAACTTCCAGAATGACCATCAAACAGCGAGACATTACCGGCGGCTTGCCCAGGGTTCAAGACCTCTTTGAAGCCAGAACTCCGAAGGATAAAGCCTGCATCACCGATATCGACGGAATCGTCACTATTGGTGGCTTGCGCAAGACCGGTCGTGATATATTTGTCACCCCGCCAAATGGTCTCTTTGCTCCAAATGACGGCCAAGTCGTTGTCCAAGTGGATGAAGACAAAAACCAATATATCTACGTGCTTTCCAAAAAGACGGTGTATGCAACCAATGGTGGCAAAGCAACTATCGTCATCGAAGGCAAGAAAACCGTGGTGCAAGTGGGACGTCGCAAGCAGACTCCTACGGAATATGTCATTCCTAAGGGTATGGACATCATCGTTAACGAGGGCGAAACAGTCAAAGAAGGCATGCCTCTTTGCGGCATTCGCTATCTGGTTCCCGCAGAGCAGGAAAGCATCGTTGAAAACGGTGAAGTTGTGAACGAAGGCGAAGCACTCGCCGGACGCAAATATTCCATCCCCACCGGAAAGCGCATCATCGTGCATCAAGGCGATAGAGTGGAGAGCGGAGACGCTCTTTCAGACGGCCCGCTTGATCCTCACGATATGCTCGTCAAAGGCGTCATCGAAGCCCAGCTCAATATTCTCAACGAGATTCAAGAGATCTATCGCAAGCAGGGCGTGAAGATTGACGACAAACACGTTAGCGTTATCATCCGTCAGATGTTTAAGAAAGTTCGCATCACCGATAGCGGGAGCACCAGCTTCCTCCAAGGTGAGGTTGTGGACAAAGTTCGCGTGGAAAAAGAAAACCGTGAAGCCATCAACTTCGGCAAGCAGCCTGCCCAGTTTGAGCAGCTTTTCTTGGGAATCACCAAGGTATCTTTGCTCACCGATAGCTGGCTCTCTTCGGCTTCGTTCCAAGAAACTACCAAGGTTCTCACCAAAGCCGCCATCGAAGGCAGCGTAGACCTCCTCGAAGGCCTCAAGGAAAGCATTATCCTCGGCCATAGAATCCCTGTGGGAACCGGAACAAAGAAATATAACAACATGATCAAGGAATCTCTTGCTAAGAGCGAAACCGTTGCCCAGATCATCAACAAGCTGGCGCATGCGGAAGAAAGCGAAGAGCTTGAGGATATCCTCGATTTCTAAGTATAATATAGATGCAAAAAAGTAAGGAGAAAATCAGTGCCAACAATTAACCAACTGATCAGAAAAGGAAGATCCACGGTTGAGGTTCGAAAGAAAAACAGGGCGCTTA
>JBBADN010000239.1:0-2518 GCA_041656455.1 Sphaerochaeta sp.
GTAGAGTAGCACGTGGAGCACTTTAAACTTTCCCCAAAAGAGAATCGTAGTCACAATACCAAAGAAGGCGACTGCCCAGACGGTAAAAAGAACAAGACGCGCTTTGGGTGAGTTGATGTACAGTAAAAGGGGCGTATACGTTCCAGCGATTAAGAAATAGATGTTTGAATGGTCGAAGACACGGAAAATTCGTTTAGCATCACCCTTTGGTAAGAGGTGGTAGAACGTCGATGAGCCGTAGAGGAGAATCATCGTTGCACAAAAGAGAATCATTCCCCATCCAAGCTCTGGAGTTGAGTAGCCACTGAATCTTTCGAGAATTAACCCAAGGGCGATGATGGCGAGGATTGCACCAAAGCCGTGGGTGTAGGCGTTTTCTTTCTCTGCTTGAGGGTCGTCATAATCGTGGAGGGTGATGTGTCGGCTGAGCCAAGTTTCCTTCTTCATGGGTGTACAATACAAAAAGCGCCCCAAAAGATTCAAGGTTTTGGAGCGCTTCTTTCTTGCTAGTAAAGGTGTACTAGAGAATATGCTCAAGGAAGAGCTTTGTTCGCTCATTCTTTGGATTGGTAAAGAGCTCACTTGGTGGAGCGATTTCAACGATCGAGCCTTCATCCATGAAGACAACTAAATCCGCCGCGGCCCGTGCAAAGCCCATCTCGTGGGTGACAAGGAGCATCGTCATTCCACTCTTTGCGAGTTTAAGCATGACATCGAGGACTTCCTTAATCATCTCTGGATCGAGGGCGCTCGTTGGCTCATCAAAGAGCATCACTTTGGGTTTCATCGCCAGAGCGCGAGCGATCGCGACGCGCTGTTGCTGGCCTCCTGAAAGTTGGGGCGGATGAACCGCTGCTTTTTCTTCTAGTCCAACAAGCTTGAGTAACTCCAGCGCTTCTGCTTCAGCTTCTTTCTTTGAGAGCTTACGCACCTTCATCGGGGCGAGGGTGATGTTCTCCAATGCGGTGAGGTGGGGAAAGAGGTTAAATGATTGAAAGACCATTCCTACTTCTTCGCGAATGGAGCGAATATCAACGTTCTTTGCCGTCACTTCATCATCGTCGATGAAGATTCTTCCACTTGTTGGCTCTTCAAGTTTGTTAATTGAACGTAAAAGGGTGGACTTGCCACTTCCTGAAGGACCGATGATGACAACCACTTGGCCATCGGCAACGGTTAACGACGCATCGACAACAGCGTGAACGGTTTTATGGTCCGTTGAGTGATAATCTTTAGAGAGGTTTTCTAAGACGATTCTAGCCATGGCGGTGTAAGCGTTCCTCCATAATTCCCACTAAGCGGGAGAGCATCAATGTGATGACTAAATAGATCAAGGCGACGATTAGCATCGTTTCAAGGGAGAGGAAGGTGCGGGAGATGTACTCTCGTCCTTTGCGGAGGATGTCACTGAGGGCAATCGTTGAAACAAGGGATGAGTCCTTCAGCATCGAGATGAACTCGTTTCCGATCGCCGGGAGAATGACTTTCACCGTTTGGGGGAGAATAACGTAGCGGAACGCCTGTGAACGACTTAAGCCGAGGGCGATCGCCGCTTCCATCTGGCCTTTAGGAATTGCTTGGATTCCAGCTCGGACGATCTCTCCCATGTACGCCCCAAAACAGATCGCTAAGGCGGTTACTGCAGCGACCATCCCTTCAATTTTAAAGAAGCGCCCCATCGCGTAGTAGATGAAGATCAATTGAACAAGAAGGGGAATGCCTCGAATGGTTTCTACGTAGATTCCACTGATGATATTGACCCAGTGTTTCTTACTCACCGAGCCAAGGCCAGTGACCGTTCCAATGATAATTGCCCCAAGAATCGCCAAGATCGTTGCTTGGAAGGTGATCGGGGCGCCTTTAATCGTCACTAAGAAGATTGAGCGGTACGGTTGGGGGCGAAAGATTACTAAGAAGGCGAGGAGGCCAAGGGCACTTATGAACGTAATGCGCCATGAGTTGAATAAATGGCCGCTGTCCTTACGGGGAATGAGGACCCCATCAGTCATCGTAATGGTCGGTATTTTTTTCTTCGGCGCGTGCGGATCCGTTGAAAGGACTTTCTTGCGCATCACCTGAAGTTTTACTTCATCAATTGGGTTTTCCATCGGACTCTCTTACTACATAATTATGCGATTTATGTCAAGGTATTACGTATATTTATTCAAGCAGTAAAAAGGGGAGCACCGCTCCCCATTGAAGTACTAATCTCTTTTTATAGAAGGTTCCACTTCGCCTTCAGCTCGTCAAAGGAACCATCTTCCATGGCGATCTTCAACCCTTCGTTGATGTAGCTAAGAAGCTTCGTGTTTCCTTTCTTTACTGCGATGGCGATATCTTCTTCAGTAAACGGCTCACCAACAACCATGAGTTTGCCTTGGTAGTTTGGATTTGCAAGGACGAAATCACTGGCGATAAGGGAGTCACACACCGCCGCTTCAACGTTCCCGTTTAAGAGGTCTTCAATCGCAAGACCAATTTCATCGTACGCTTTGGTGACGACAGGGTACTCTTCAAG
>JBBADN010000240.1:0-2503 GCA_041656455.1 Sphaerochaeta sp.
CGTTGATGTTGAGGCAGCGATGCGCGCCCAAGGCCTTTCGGAGACGATTCGGTACGCCGTCATTGTTGTCGCCAGTGCTCCATTGTTGATCATCTACCCCTTTGTCCAACGATTCTTCGTCAAGGGTGTGATGATTGGCTCAGTAAAAGGGTAATCCCTGGATTGGTTAATCCAGTGAAAAAATAGGAGGAAAAAATGAAAAAATCATTTGCCATCGTACTCTTCGTGCTTTTGATGCCTGCGCTACTCTTTGCCCAAGGTGCAAAGCAAGCGCCTGCAAAGCCAGCTGTTGAGTATACGCCCGTTGGAACATTTCCAATCGTCAAAGAGAAAATCTCAGTTGACATCATGGTTGTCCAACCCCCGTGTGTTGAAGACTACAACACAAACCGTTTCTCAAAGTATATGGAAGAGCTGACTGGAATTCATGTGAATTTCATCATGGTTCCCGAGCAAGCTCGCCAAGAGAAACTCGCCCTCGTCCTCGCCAGTGGCGACTACCCTGATGCGTTCCTCGGTTTTGGAATCGGAACGGAGTTAGAGACGACGTATGGCTCGCAAGAAGGGTTATTCCTTCCCTTGAACAAGTACTACAATACTCAGTGGATGCCTCATATGATGAAGGCGTTTGAAGAGTTCCCCGGTGGTATTGGCTATATGACCAATATCGATGGGAATATCTACTCGATTCCTCGCCTTGAAGGGTGTTTCCACTGTTCCAACATGGCGAAGATGTACGTCTATCAACCATTCTTGGACGCCCTTGGGCTTCCGGTCCCGACGACGACCGATGAATTCTACACCACTCTTAAGGCGATTAAAGAACGTGATCCCAATAGAAACGGGCGCGCTGATGAAATTCCTCTCGCTGGTTCAATCATCGGATGGGCCGATCAAGTTGAACGCTTTATCTTAAACAGCTTCATCTACTGTGACCTCGACACGAACGTAAATGCTAATGCTGATGGTAACGTCGGCTTTATGATGGTCAATGGACGTGTTGATACAGCGATGAACAAGGATGCGTATCGTGAAGGCTTAGCGTATGTGAATAAGCTCTATAAAGAAGGCTTACTCTACAGTGGCTCCTTCACCCAAGATTCCAGTCAGTTAACCCAACTTGTTGAATCCTCAGCCCAACCGACCGTTGGATTTGTTGCCGGTGGCTGGCGAGGCCAATTCGCCACGATCGGTGGAGATCGCTTCAACAACTTTAGGGCAATTGCCCCCCTAAAGGGACCAAAGGGTGTTCAGTACTCCGTCGCCTTCTTCCAAGATCCTGAGATGGGCAACCTCGTCCTCTCTTCGAAGACTCCATACGCTGATGCAATCATGCGCTACTTTGATTTCATGTACAGCCAAGAAGGAACACTGCTGCAGCGCAACGGGTTCCAAGGTGAAGCGTGGGATTGGGCGAAGCCTGGTCAAGTTGGCCTCGATGGCAAACCCGCTGTTTGGGAGCAATTGAAGCTGTGGAACGACAAAGATCCGCAGAACGACACGTGGATTCAAACGTACGCTTCAGCAACGACGCCGAGCTTGAAAAACGGTCTGGCTTCTCCGCCGATGAGCCCAAGTGATCCTGCGTACTACCTTCCGGATAACAACGAGAAGACGCTCTATGACGAAACAGTGAACCTCTATAAGCCGTACGAAGATGTACGTGTTGAAGTACCGCAGTTAAAGTACACTGCCGATGAGAATGAGCAGTTCTCCACCGTTAAGCGCGAACTCGCCAACTACATCCGCCAGAGTGCGGTGAAGTTCATGGTTGGTTCGATGGATGTCAATAACGACCGCGTCTGGAACGACTACGTCGCAGGCCTTGAAAAGCTTCAGATGAACAATGTTCTTAATCTGATGCAGAAGGCGTACGACCGTCAGTATAAGTAGGTTGGAATGAAAGGGGTCAAAAAGCCCAACGTCGTGTATTTATTATTCGACGACTTAGGATACGGAGACGTTTCTGCCCTGAATCCTGAGGCGGGCTTTACCACCCCTCATTTCGATCGCTTAGCGAATGAAGGGATGTGCTTCACCGACGCTCATGCTACGAGCGCGGTGTGCACGCCCAGTCGCTATTCAATTCTTACGGGGCGCTATAACTGGCGCTCGGTGTTAAAGTCATCCGTCTTAGGTGGCTACTCAAAACCCCTTATTCCCCCCACCAGACGGACGATCGCCAATCTTTTTACAGACGCTGGGTATGAGACGTACGCCGTTGGAAAGTGGCACCTCGGCCTTCACTTGCCCACCGCCGAAGACTTCGTTGAAGCGCCAGACTTTGGTCAATCAGGGCCTGTATACTATGACCGGCCAATCGAAGGTGGACCAACTTCGCTTGGCTTTGATCGCTTCTATGGGATAAGCGCCTCACTCGATATGCCCCCATACGCGTATATTCGAGACACTCACTTCACCCAGATTCCATCAAAGAAAACAAAAAACCACGGAATGGGTTTTTGGCGCGAAGGGCCAACTGCTACTGACTTTGTCCACGAGG